>JAMOTM010000056.1 GCA_027002265.1 Aquificota bacterium
TATTAGATGAGCTTCAGATGTTAAAAGATATATCTTTAAACGGAAATAGATCACTCTTAAAAAGTTTTTTCCAATTTTTAGTAGCCTTAACAAAGGTAGAGCATCTTGCTCATGTATTTTGTATATCAAGTGATAGCTTGTTTATAGAGCACGTGTATAGTAGTGCAGAGCTTGAAAATAGAGCAGATTATATATTGGTAGATGATTTTGAAAAGAAAAAGGCTTTAGGGTTTATAGATTTTTTAACAAAAGAGCTTTTAAAGGGGAAAGTTTCTTTGAATAACGAAGAAAAAAAGAAGATATACAATCTTGTAGGAGGGAAACCTGTATTACTTATCAAAGTGATAAACAAACTTAAAACCAAACCTTTAGATGAAACTTTGGATTATCTTTTGCAAGACGAAAAACAAAAATTAATTATGCTTCTAAGCTTACTTGATGAAGAAAAAGTTGTTATAGGTGAAAAAACTTTTATAGTAAAGAAAGATGAGATTCTAAGAGTTCTAAAAGAAATAGCTCGAAAAGAGTTTCTTTATCAAAAAGATGTTATGCCAAAAATATACTACTTTTTAGTTTCCAAAAATATCCTATTTTTGGATTCAATTAAAGGAGTACTTAAACCTCAAAGCCGTCTTACCTGGCACGCTATAAACAAAGCTTTGAAAGAATTAAGGAGTTGATAATGGAAGGAATTTTAAAATACATAATTTTAGTTCCAGTTATATTATTTGCTATGACCATTCACGAATTTGCTCATGGGTTTGTAGCTTATCTTCTTGGAGATGATACTGCAAAAAAAATGGGAAGACTTACTTTAAATCCTATTTCTCACATAGATATTTTAGGATTTATAGCTTTATTTATTGCTCACATAGGTTGGGCAAAGCCTGTACCTATAGATATATCCAAAGCTAAAAAAGTTCACCCAAGGCTTGCTTTACTTTTAATAGCTTTAGCAGGACCTATGGCAAACTTTATAAGTGCTTACATTTTTTCCAAATTGATTTTTATTATTCATAATTTAGCTTTACCTGAAAGTGTAAAAGTGCCTTTAATATATTTCTGTACCTTTGGAGTGATTTTAAATATTGGATTTGGTGTTTTTAATCTTCTTCCTTTGCCTCCTTTAGATGGCTATAGAATTTTAGAAGCACTTTTACCAGAAAATATTTTATATAAACTAAGAAAAATTGAACCTTACTCTTTTATAATACTTTTATTAATTTTATTTTTTCCTCCTACCTCAAAAATTATAGGAAATATAGTAAATTACTTAAGTTATCTTCTTTTAAAAAGTTATTTATATTAAATATTTTTATTTTGAGGATACTAAATGCTAGAGAAGATTTTTTTTGGATTTGTGCTAGGAGCTATCTTTGGTTCTTTTTTAAATATGCTTATATATAGAGTTACAAACAACGTATCTTTAAAAGGAAGATCTTTTTGCCCCAACTGCAAAAAAGTTATTCCTTGGTATGAAAATATACCTATAATTTCGTATATTATTTTAAGAGGAAGATGTTCTAAATGTGGATACGAAATTCCAAAATATTATTTTTTTAACGAAGTTTTCTTAGCTTTTCTCGGAAGTTTTTTGGCTTATAAGTTTCCTAATTTAAAAGAGTTTTTTATTTCCTTTTTATTTTTTACCTTTTTTCACTATATGGCTGTTTTGGATTATCTTTTTATGGAAATAGATATAAGACCAGCTTATTTTGGAAGTTTAATTTTGCTCTTTTATAAAGTTTATCCCTTTAAAAATTTCTATCCACTTTTTGAAGTTAGCTTTGTAGTATTTTTGCTTTACTACCTTAAAGAAGGTTATTTTATTTTAAAAGGTAAAGAAGGTCTTGGGGAAGGAGATATTACTCTTTGCGCATATATAACTTCCTACTTTGGTCTTTATAAGTTCTTTTTAATACTTAGCTTGGGAGCGAGTTTAATTATTATTCATTATATTCTTTTAAAAATATTAAAAAAAGAAAACAACAAATTTCCTTTGGTTCCTTACTTATATATAGCTTCTCTTATTCTTCTTTTAAAATCTTTTTAATTTCTTTAATCGTCTTTTCTTCTCCTAAAGCTTGAGAAGGATCTATTTTTATCATATTTAAAGCAATTTTTGCATATTCTTTTGCATTTTTTTTATCCCCAAGGGCATTATAAATTAAGCTTAAGTGAGCATAAAGTATAGCACTTGAACCATTATTTTTTATTGCCTTCTTTTGGAAGTTTAATGCTTTTTTATAATCTCCAATTTTATAATAGTAATAAGCTAGCGTATCCAAAACCGAAGGGTTATTTTGGTAATTCATTTTTTCTAACTTCTTAATATATTTTTCAGCTTCTTTTATATTTCCTAAAAGAAGATAAGTATAAGCTAGGCTATTTATATATTCAATATTATTTTTATTAAGCTCATAAGCCTTTTTAAAAAGTTTTATAGCCTCTTTATAGTTAGATAAGTAAACATAATTTAAACCTGCATTATAATAAGCTAAAGCTGCAGCTGCTTTTTTCCCATTATTTAAAAATATATCCCCAGCTAGTTTATAGAAAAATGCAGATTTTTTTATGTCTTTATTTTCTAAAGCCTGAGCCATTTTAAAAAGCTTTATAGGATCTAAAGATACAGAAAGAATATGAAAGAGAACTTTATCATCAGGATTATCTTGATAAGCTTTTATAGCAAATTTAATTAAATTATCAAAATCTTTTTTTTGAATATATATCATTAAAATAAAATGTGCTATCCCTGGATCTTTTGAACGCTTATAAGCCTTGAGAGCTATATCTAGGGCCTTATCTAAGTTACCTTTTTTTAAATAAATTTTTGCAATATATAAATCTACGTATGGATCATTTAAATATTTATTTCCTTCTTCAAGATACTTAATCCCCTTGTTTGTTTGATTATAAGCTAAATATATATAACCTTTGGCAAAATCTTCAAGAATTTTTTCTCTTTTCGATTTATAAAGGTTAAAATCAAAATAATTACTTCCACAGGAAACGGAAGTTAAAAGAAAAAATACTACTAAAAGATAAAACTTTTTCATAAAAACCTCCTTATAAGGAAACCTTCTAGGTTCTACTTTTGCTAATCAGCAATTTTACAAAATCTTTAAAATTAACTTTTTATAAGATTTTCAATATTATAAGTCTTTATTTTTCTTTATATTTTTTAACTTCTTTAAAAGTTCAACCAGTAGATTATGCCCTGTTTTTTTCTCTCCAGAATATTTAATTAAAACTGAATGCAAGTCAACTTTTAAGTTTTCTTTTATTCTATCTTTTATCTCCTTTAAAACTTTTTCACAATTTTTATCTTTTATAACAAAAAAGAACATATCCGAATCTCTTGCAACAAGGGGTGTATACTCTTGAATTATTTGGGCTATTTTAGAAAGGACTTGATCAGCTGCATCAAAACCTTTTATCTCTATAAAATCTAAAAGATTTTTAACATCAATTAGAGCTAAGCAAAATTCTTCTTCTTTAACAATTAAATTATCAAGCTCTTTTAAAAATGCATTTATTTGATAGCAACCTGTAGTTGGATCGTGGAAGAATATATAACTTCTTAATTTTTCTATCTCTTCAGGTAAAAATTTTTCGATCCGCATATCTACCTGAGTTTTTATACTTTTAAGCTCATCTATATAAGGTAAAATTACACTAATTATTTTGGGATCAAATTGTTTTCCAGCATTATATAAAAGCTCTTCCTTTGCCTTTTCAAAACTTAAAGCTTTTCTATAAGGACGAGTTGAGGTCATTGCATCTATAGCATCTGCAATAGCAAGAATTCTAGATTCAAGTGGAATTTTTTCTCCTTTTAAACCTTTTGGATATCCCCTTCCATCCCATCTTTCATGATGATATCTTGCTATATTTGCAAATTCCCTTAAGGAAGGAACTGTATTTAAAATATAATATGTAAATTCTGCATGCATTTTCATAGTTTCATATTCTTGATCTGTAAGTTTACCGGGTTTTAATAAAACTATATCTGGAATTCCAATTTTCCCAATATCATGTAAAATTCCAGCTTTGAAAATTTTTTCACAAGTTTCTTGAGGAAGACCAAGCTTTTTAGCAATCCAACGAGCGTAATGCGCAACTCTTAAAGAATGTCCTTTAGTATATGGATCTCGTGCTTCGATAATATTTGCTATTAAATAAAATATATCTTCAAGTTTTAATTCTGAATCTAAAGTACTACCTAACGTGTAAGTAATTATTTCTAAAAGCTTTCTATCCAGCTCGTTTAAAATTTTTTTCGTTTCCAAAAGTAAGTATCCTAAGATCTTTCTTTTAGTTTTTATTGGAAAATAATAGTAATATTTTTCTTTATTTTTAAAAAAGTGAACTTTTAAAGCATTTAGCTTATTGTCAAGTTCCTTAATTTCCTTTATAGATAATTTTTTTATATTATCTTTTTCGTCAATAAAATAACTTTTATCAGGTATGATTTTAAGGTAAGCTTTATCTATTTTAAAAATTTTTTTAATTATTTCTAAAAATTTTGGAATAAAAGCCTCTAAATATGGAGTTTTAAAGTGAATATCTAAAACTTTACGAGCATTTTCTAATTTTTCTTTTAAATTTTTAATTGTATTTGAGACAAATTTAGTTTCTTTGTAAAAAAGATAATTATTTAGTAAAGTCAATATTAAAATAAAAATAAGAATGATTAGAACTTTTAATTTTAATAAATTTTCTTCAAACCCCTCGTATTTTAAAAGTTCCTTAGTTTTTACAAGTTCAATACGTATATTTACAGGTAAATTCCCTATAAAATACCTGTATTCTCTATAAGAAAACATAGGTCCGTGGTTTATATCAAGAAGTGTATGCTCTCCTACTTTTACTTTAATATTTAAAGTGCTTGGTAAAATTCCAAAAAGAGTATTTAATTTCTCAGGATCAAAGATATAAATTTTATACTTGTTTTCTCCAATTTTTTTAAAAAAGGCTATAGTTTCATTTAGTTTCCCATATGAATAATAAGGAACTATCTCGTAAAAAAATTTTATATACTTGTTACTTTTAATAATATTTTGAAGATAATTTATATCTTCAGGTTTTATTTCACTAAAGGGTATTTTTGTATGTCTTGTGGTTATTACTTTATTTTCCAAATCTAAGATAAAAACATTTTTTACATTATTTTTTAAATCTGTAAATCTTTTTAAAAATATAAAAGTATGTTTAGATGCACTTTCAAGTAAAGGTTCTTGATAAGATGCAAGGAGTTTTTTCTCAAAAAGAATATCTTGTTTATAAGATTTAAAGTATAACAAAAGAAAACTACATATAAAAGCTAAATAAATGAAAAACAATACAAAAATATATTTTCTTTTTGTTAGATAAAAGTAACTTTTTATTTTTTCTATAAAATATTTGATACGTTCCAAGATTTTAACCCCTTTAGTAAATTTCATCTGAAGCAAAAATTAAACCTAAAGGCAATTTTTTATTTAGTTTTCTAAAAGATCTTCTATTTATAACAAGCTCCTTTTTATCTTCCTTTTGGACTTTAAAAAAGAATATAGGATAACCCTGTAAAAGATTAGCTGCAAGTTTACCAGCTTTATATCCCATATCATAAAAATCACAGGATACTCCTAAAGTTAAACCAAGTTTTACCCAAGAATTTGCAAATCCTAAAGCAGGTTTAAAGTAATGCTTTACAGTTTCATTTATAACTTCCTTAACTCCAGCATATTTATCTTTTTCTTTTCTTAACTTAAATACAGCATGAATAATATATTTATTACTTTTATCTTTATTTAGACTTTCCAAAAAAGATATATAATCTCTAAACTCTGAGAAAGTATATATAGATGTTTTTTTTAAAAATTTCGGATTATCTTTTAAATATAATAGAGCTTCTGATAAAACTGATTGACCAGTTATATCATTTGAAACTAAAAAGGGATATTCTTTTGCGTCTCCAAAAGTATATACACCAGTTGCAATAATTTCATTTATAAATAAAGGTTCCAAAACCCCAATAATATTACTCAAAGGATGTCCATTTTTATCAAAAAGATTATACTTTCTATTATAAAGTTCTATATTTTTATTTATTCCGGAAAATATAACATAATAATTTTTGTCTTTTACATAAGGTAGTAAATAAGAAAAAGCTGGATCATCGTATAAAAATACAACTTGAGGTTTATATTTTTGTATTTCTTCTATAGCCTTTTTTACTTTTTTTTGGAATTCCTCTTTGGGTAAATGGCGATAATCTAACTCTATGGCTTTAGCTTTTATTTCAAAACCAAAATCTTTTAAGGCCTTTAAGGAACCTTTATATTGTTTATAAACATTAGGTTCATCTAAAGTGTATGAAAAAATAAAAAGAGCTTTTACTTTTCCATAAGATAGCGAAAAAATGCAAAGCAAATATATCAAAAATTTTAAAATTTTACTCAACATATTCCACCCGGTTTCTACCTTTATTTTTTGCTTCATATAAAGCAACATCCGCTCTTTTTATTAAACTATTTATTGTATCATTATCTTTTACTTGAGTAACTCCAAAGGATGCTGTAAAAGTTATGGTAGTATTTCTATATGGAACTCTAATATAGCTTATTTTTTCTCTTAATTTTTCTGCAATTTTAGTAGCATTTTCTAAGGTTGTTCTTGGAAGTAAAATTAAAAATTCTTCTCCCCCATATCTATATATAACATCTCCTTTTCTCAAAAAACCTTTTATAGTTTTAACCAAAGATTTTAAAACTAAATCTCCAGCGTCATGACCATAGGTATCATTTATCTTTTTAAAATGATCTATATCTAGCATTATAATACTAAAAGGTTCTTTATATCTTTTGTAAATTTCTAAACTTTCGGTTAAATCGTAAATAAGCTTTTCTCTATTAAATGCACCTGTTAAAGGATCTTGAATAGAATTTGTATAAAGTTTTAAAGCTGTTAATATAATTAAATTAATAATATCTAAAAGATCTTTAAGTTTTTGAATATCACAATTTTTTTTACAATTACTAAAAATATAGAAAATTTCGAAAGGTTTATAAAAAAATTTCAAATATATTTTATTTTTCTCTTCTACTACATCCTTATCTTTTAGAATTTCCTTAACTTTCTCAAAAACATCTTCCTTTATAATTTCAAAAGTGTTTCCAGAAAATATACTCATCCCTTTAGAAACATCATATATCCCAATGTAAATTTCATTACAGGGAATTAAAATTTTTAACAAGGAAGTAATATCTTTAAGCATCCCTTTTATATCTTTATTTTCCTTAACTATTAAGTTTAAACTATCAACTAAAAGATCTATTTCCCTGTTTTTTGAAAGTAGCTCATTAAAAATTTTTGATATTTTTTCACAAAGTTCCTTTGAAAATTTAAAATTAAGTTTTGAGCAATCGTATGTTCCTTCTTCTATAAATTTTAAAAGGGTAAAAGCATCTTTTAAAAGATTTCGAGACGCAAAAAGAAAATCTGCAGAAGTAATAAAAACATAAAACAGAACAAAAAATAAAGAAAGATATAAAGCTCTTCTTAAAGCTGCTAACCCAAGATATTTATAATCAATACTATACTTAATATTTATAGCATCTATTCCAGGTTCATCAAAATAATCATATTCAAATTTATAATTTAAGTATAAACTTTTATCTATATTAGAAAAAAGATAAAAATAGGCTTTTTTTAAAAGCCCGCTTTGAGAAGCATCAAAAATAGCAAACAAATATTTACTTTTTTTACTATTTAAATAAGGCAGACCTACGATAAATACATTTTGATAACCTAAAAAATTTGGATATATTGGGGATATAAAAATAAGATGAGAATCTATTTCTTTTTTATAAAACTTTAAAAAGGCTATTTTCTTTTTTAAAAGGTTTAAATCTATATTATGTTTTAACTTTTTTATAGTGTAAAACTTATTTACATGTCCTTTTTCATCTACTTCCAAAAGTGCATATAAAAAATCATGCATAAAACACAGGATTTTAAGCTCTTTTTTAGATTTTAATGTTG
This sequence comes from Aquificota bacterium, assembly GCA_027002265.1. GTDB lineage: Bacteria > Aquificota > Aquificia > Desulfurobacteriales > DQVG01 > DQVG01. Next base: position 8,029 of record JAMOTM010000056.1, read on the forward strand.
CAAGATAAGAAATTAAATTTATATCATGTTCAAACTCTTTTTTTAAAAGATATTTTCCAAAGTTTATTTTTTTTCTTGCAACAGCTTTTATATGTTTTTCTAAGGTAATATAGTAATAAAAGTAGGCCCAAGTTCCTGATATTAATAAAAATAGAAAAAAAGTTATTATTTTATGGTAAACAACTTTATCAAACTTAGATATAAATTTTCTTATGCTCATTTCTCTCCAAAAACAAAAAAGGTGGTGGTAAAGTTAGAAACTCTATTTGCATTTTTTATAGAAAATATAGGGCCAAAGTTAAAAGTTCCAAATATTGGAAAACTATCAAATTTATTCCATATATATTTAATTTCCTCTTCAGAACTATCATATAAAAGTTTTCCGCAGCTTGCACAAGAATTTATAAATCCAGCTTGAGCATAGCTATAATTTACAGCTTGCGAAAAGAGATTTACTTTATTTTGAATATCTTCAAGTCTTTCATCTTCATCTAGAACTACAAAATCTACAATTTCTCCAGATTTAAACTCTTCTAAAACTTGAAAACTTTTCTTCTCATAATTTACAAAAATAGGACTAAAAGCTCTTTTTTTAGATTTATGCTTTATTCCAAAAAGAAATTGCAAAAGTACCTTTTCATGAATATCTGCTTTTTCAAAAATTTCTCCAATGAAATCCAACGCCTTTTTTTTATTTATTTTGCGGATAAAAATTTCTTCAACTTCGGTTAATTCAATTTCAAAAAGAGATTTTGTTTTCAAAGCTATCATATAGTTATAATAAAAATCTCCCTCAAAAATAACTCCTACCATAGAGTCTGTATAAATATTTAAATCAAAAATTTGATATGTATTTTTAAATTCTAAACCATCTCCTGAAGAAAATCCAAATATTGGAATATGGGCATATTTTTCATCAAAAATAGATAAAATTTTTCCAACATTTGTAGCTATACTTTCTACAAATAGAAATAAAAAGGAAGTTTGAGAAGTAACTAAACTTTGTAAAAATTTGCCAGCTTTTTTCTCATTATTAGTTACATTTTCTAATCTAAAAGGAATAACTTTTCCCCTCTTTAAAAATAAAGCAACCACTAGAAAAACTTTACTGTTTTCATAGGCTACATTGTCATAAATTACACCTTCTATAGTAGAACCTATTATGGGCGTAGAGGGATAAACATTTTTTATTAAAGATAAAATATTTTTAATTTTTACATCATCCCTTGGAAAGAATAAAATTAAATCTGGATTTCTGGGAAAGCTATTTAAAAAATTTAAAAGATTTGTTTTAACATTATAACCATCTTTAAAAATCTTACCTTCCACTATCATTCTTCAATCTCCGAAGAATTTGAAGAATTTTCCTTTTTTTCATTTTTATGCTTAAGAAAATAAAGTTGAAGTTTAAGCTCTGCAATTTTATTGTTTTTAGTTTTTAGTAAAACTTTTAAATCATTAACCAAATCTTCCAAACTATTTTTTTCTTGCTTTAATTTTTTAATTCTTTTATATATAGAGCTTAAATCATCTAATATTAGGATACTAAGATTGGACGATAATGGTAAGAGACGAAATTTTATATATTTGTCTTTAAGTTTGAAAGATATTTCTTTATAACTATCAAAATTCTTAAAATAGTTTTCGTAAAAACTTAAAGGGTTTTTTACTTTTAAATATTTTATAAAACTTAAAATATCTTTTAATTTATCAAAGTATCCAAGATATGGCTCCCATTTTTCTTTATTCATAGCAAGAATATTACCTTCTTTATCAAAAATTATATGAGGAATAGGCTCCAAACTTTTAGATATAAGCGCCGGATTAAAACTTTCAATTTTCTTAGAAAATATATATCTCCAAACTAAAAGAAGATATGATAAAGCAAAAATTGTATAAGTACTTAAAAAGATTAGCAAAAATTTATGAAAATCTAATTTAAATATAAATCCATAATTTTTATATTTCTTTAAAATATAAAAATAACCTTGATTAAAAGCTTTTCCCTTTTTTAAAAGCTCCTTAAGTAAATTTTCTGGAAGATTTCCATTTATAAGAATATAAGATCCATATTCCTTTATGGGAGCATATTTTATATACTCTTTATATTTTTTAGGAAGAATAACGGGTTTATCATAAACTTCTTTTATTTCTATAAGTCCTATAATTTGATTTTGATAATATATTGGACTTATACCCGAAAACTCAAAACCATATTCTCCAGGTTTAAAAAAATATCCACCGATTCCTGCAGATAAAACTTTAGGTAAGGCTATGTCCTTTACTACTTTAAATATATTTTTTTCCTTTGTATGTGAAAATGGAAGATCAATTATCTTTACAAAATTTTGATTAAAAATTTCTATTCTTATATTTTCATTTGGAAGTAAAAGTTGACTTAAAAAGGTTTTTAAAGCTTTTTCATCTCCTTTTACAAGATATTCTTTTACATCTTTATCTTCACTTAAAGACACCGCAAGTTTGTAAGATAGCTTGGAGTGAAAAATATATTCTTTTATAGGATTTTTATAGTATAATTGAGAAAAGGTATATATAAATAATTTGAAAATCATATATCCTAAAAATATAAGAGCAATAATATGAAAAAGAAATAAGGAAATTTCTTTTTTGTATACCTTTATATAACTTTCTAAATTACTTACAAAATTTTTCACCATAGTTTAAACTCTATTTTAGCTCCAATATTATCTGCGTTTATAAATCTTACATCATCCCAATCAAGAAAAAGTTTTTCTTTGGGAATATATATGTTTTTTAATATTTTAATATAACTTTTCCTATCTTTTGCTCCAAGCATTAAAGGATAAAGAGAAATTAGATATCCTTGAAAGATTCTTGCTAAATTTGTATTTAAATTTAAGGATGTTTTCTTTTTAAAAACTTCATTTATTTCTAAAAACTTTTGTTTTAGTTTTTCCCCTCTGTGGTCTACATAAAAGATTTTCACATTTTCTAAAAAACTTTTATAGTTTTTTAAAAGGGATTTACGTGCATAAACTAAAGTAATAATTAAAGGATCATAATCTAAATCTCTCATAGCTTCTAAAAGGTCTTTATAAGCTGGAAGATAAATAGCTAAAATTAAAGTTTTTACTTTTTTTTGTTTTAAAAATTTTATAGTATTATAAAAATTAGTATTACTTGAAACAGGTTGGTAAAAAACAAAGTAATTTTTTAGTGAATTTGCTTTAAGCAAATTTTGTAAAATATACAAAATGTCATATCCATAAATATTTGGAGCATGAAGAAGAGCAAAATTCCCATTAAAATGTTTTGGTAAGAAGTCGTATACTAATTTTTCCAATATTTTTCTATTATTAGCACAAGTTCTTGCAAAATAATCATTAAAATTTGAAGTTAATCTAGAAGCAGTGGAAATAAAGTTAACAAGGGGAACTCTTGCTAAAAAGCAAGAATATTTAAGCTTAAAAGTTAATTCAGAAGCATAAGAACCGTGAATAAAAATGCAATTTTCTTTTGAAAGTTTTTCTCCAAGAAAAAAATTTAAATAATCTTTAGATTTATCATCTATAAAACTAGAGGCGATAGTAAAATCTATTTTTTTTCCAAAAAAATCTACAATTAAAGGATGCTGAGTTTTTATTAAGAAATTTGTAAAATCTATAACATCTTTAATTTTAGCACCGATATAGCTATATTTTCCTGATAAAGGATATACTCCACAAATACTATAAATATTAAAATTTTCTAGAAAATTTGATTTTACTAGATGTTTTGAAAAAAATATACTTCCAAATAAATTTTTTAAAAATGTTCTTCTAGTTATCATGATTAGCAAATTCTTGGAAGAGGATCATCTTCCAGCATATCTAAAATTCTTTTTCCACCAATAGAAGTAATTAAAGAAACACCCTTGCCTTTTACTATTTTTCCAATAACTTTTGCATCTTTTCCTTTTTCATTTTTATGTAAAGTTTCCAAAACTTTTTGAGTATCTTTTGGAGAGCATACAATTAAAACCTTACCCTCGTTTGCAAGGTAAAGTGGATCAAAACCAAGCATATCACAAATAAGTTTTACACTTTCCCTTACTGGAATATTGTCTTCATAAAGTTCTATTCCTAAACCCTTATTTTCTATATCTAAAGCTAGCTCTATTAAAGTAGTTGCAACTCCACCTCTTGTAGGATCTCGCATCCACTTTACACCTTTTACGTTAAAAAGTGGTAAAATTAAGTCTGTTAAAGGAGAACAATCACTTTCAAAATCTACTTCTATAGGAAAATTTTCTCTTTCTAAAAAGATAATAGCTCCATGATCTCCCGCAAATCCACTTAAGATAATATCATCTCCTTCCTCTACAAGATGAGGCCCAAGTTCTTTTACAACTTCACCTATTCCGGAGGTATTAATAAAAACTTTATCTACTTTACTTTTTTCAACAACTTTTGTATCTCCACAAACTATATCTACTTTTGCTTCCTTTGTAGCTTTTGAAATATCTTTTAATATTTTTTCTAAAGTTTCTATATCAAAACCTTCCTCTAAAATAAAACTTAAAGATAAATACTTTGGAATTGCCCCACTTACTAAAATATCATTTACAGTACCATTTACAGCTAAAGTTCCTATACTCCCCCCTTTAAAAAATAAAGGCTTTACAGTAAAAGAATCTGTAGTAAAAGCTATTTTATTTTTTAAAATAGGTAAAATAGCAGCATCTTGAAAGTTATGATAAGGACTTTTTATATATTTAGAAAACAGATTTTTTATAAGCTCATAGGTTAACTTTCCACCCGAGCCATGACCTAGAAGAATTTTATTTATTTTCATTTTTTTCCTCACCTAATTTTTCTAAAGGAAGAGCTTCGCTTTCAAGTAAGATAGGAATGTCATCTACTACCTTATAATAAACTTTACAAGTATTACATATTAGTATATTTTGTTTTTCATCATATTCTAAATCACTTTTGCACTTTGGACAACATATGAAATTTAAAAGTTCTTTACTTAACATAAGCTTTTCTCCTTTTTAAGTTCTTTTAGAAATTTTATAACTTTTTCTATAAGCCATTTTGGAGTAGATGCTCCTGCGGTTATACCTATATTTTTGTATTTCTCATATTTTATTCTTTCTAAAATATCTTTAGGAATATCTTTTTCAGATTCAATAAAAAAGCTTTTTTCATTTATTTCTTTGCAAACCTTATAAAGCTTACTTGTATTTGAACTATTTTTTCCTCCAATAATGAACATAATATCTACTTTGGAAGCAAGTTTTTTTGCATCTTCTTGTCTTAAAGACGTTGCAGAGCAAATTGTATTAAAAATTTTTATATCTTTTACTTTTAAAACAAGTTTTGAAACTAAAGTTTGAAATAAATCTACTTTAAAAGTAGTTTGACATACTATACCAAGACGAGTAAGTTTTTCCTTTAAAATTTTTTTTAAATCATCTATATCCTTTACAATAAAGGGGTTTTTTACATAACCTGCTATACCAATAACTTCAGGATGAGTAGGATCTCCAAAAATACAAGTTGGATAGTTCTCTTTTTGTAAGGTTTGAACTTTCTCATGAACCTGTTTTACAAAGGGGCAAGTTGCATCTATAACAATGGCTTTAACTTCTTTTAAATCTTTGTATACTTTTGGAGGCACACCATGAGAGCGAATAATAACAACATCACCTTTTTTAAAAAATTTTTTTATATCCTTATAATCAATATTTACGGGAACAACTCCAAATTTTTTTAATCTTTCTATTTCATAAGGATTATGAATAAGCTCTCCTAAGGTATAAACTTTTTTATACTTTTTTGCAGCTTCCAAAGCTAACTTAATAGCTCTTTCTACTCCAAAACAAAAACCAGCGTATTTAGATACAATTATATTCACTTTAAAACTCCAAAATTTAATAATAGCTTTGCTAGTTCAAAAGAAAAATCTTCTTTTGATATTTTCTCAAAATATTTTATTATCCCTTTTCTGGAAATAAAATGAACTTTGTATAAGTTATTATCTCCCATACCTTTATAATAGTTACCTATTATTAAATCCAAGTTCTTTTTTAGAAGTTTTTCTTTAGCATATTTTTCTATATCATTAGTTTCTAAAGAAAATCCCACAAATATTTGATTTTTTCTTTTTATCTTAGAAAGCTCTTTTAATATATCAATGTTTTCTTCAAGCTCCAAAATAAAGGTTTTTCTTTTTTTTATTTTTATATTTGAATAGTTTTTTACCTTAAAATCACTTACGGCAGCTGCACTTATAAAGATATCACTTTCACTTATGTGTTTTTTTAAAGTTTCATACATTTCTTTAGTAGTTGGAGTATAGAAAAAATTTATATTATCTAGATAAATTTCATTTTTAAAATCTTTTCCCGACACTAAAATAACTTTTGCACCTAAGAGAGCAAAGGTATAAGCTAAAGTTAAACCTAATTTTCCGGAAGACAAATTAGAAATATATCTTATTGGATCTATAAATTCTTTTGTGGGTCCTGTAGATATTAAAACTGTTTTATTCTTAAAAGGCTTTTCACAAATGAAAGATAAAGTCTCATAGTATATTTTTTCTATACTCGCAAGTTTCCCTTTTCCTTCTTCATTACAGGCAAGCTTACCTTCCATAGGTTCTATTACTTTATAGAACTTTGAAACTTTTTTAAGGTTCTTTTGAAAAAATGGATTAAAAAACATTTTAGTATTCATAGCCGGGGCAATTAATCCTTTTCCAATAGCTAAAGCCACTGTAGTTAAAAGGTTATCTCCTATTCCTAAAGCTATTTTTGAAATTGTATTTGCAGTAGCTGGGGCGATTAAAAAAACATCTTGCCAATTAGCTAGCTCAATATGAGGAATTTCTCCATTTAAGGTTGATTTAAAATCTTTAAAAACTTTGTTTTTAGTAAAAGCAGATAAAGTATATTCTGGAATATACTTTTCCCCCTCTTTTGTAAGAATTGTTTTTATCTTTGCACCTTTTTTTGAAAAAAGACGAACTAAATCCAAAATTTTATAGGCTGCAATAGATCCACAAATTCCTATCAAAATATTTTTATTTTCCAAAGCTTTCAAGGGATTTTGCATAGAAAAACTCCTATTTAAATTACACAAAATTTAATTCTCTTAAAGTTCTGTTTATAGCACGCCAAGTTAAACGGCTTTGAGGTTTTAGTATCTCTTTAATGGGATCTAAAAATAAAATATTTTTTCTTACTAGATAATAATATACGGGAGCTTTTACTTCATCTTTTTTTAATACATCTTTATCTTTAAACTTTTTTAAGACTTCAATTACATTCTCTTTTTTTACCTCCACTTCCTGGTTTTCATAAAGCACCTTTACTTTTACATAATCAAACTTTTCTAGCTCCATTTTTATCTTAGCCTTCTCATCCTGAAGAAGATAGCTAAGTACTTCATCCAAAGATTTTGTTTTAAGTTTATTTATTACCTTTACAAGTAAAACCGGTTTACCACCTATTAGCTCGTATATCTTTTCTTTTTCTTTGCTATTTAAAAATATTTTTTCTTTTAAAATTTCTTTTGTTAAAAAATCTATAAATTTTAAAGCTTCTTTTTTTTCAAAGTCATCTACTAAAATATAGTCTGCTCTATTTTCTAGCTCTGCATTACTATATACATGTTCTATAAACAGACTGTCACTAGATATGCAAAATACATGAGCCAAGTGGTGAGCTTTTGTTAAACCTACTAAAAACTGAAAAAAGCTTTTTAATAGCGTTCTATTTCCGTTTAAAGATATATCTTTTAGCATTTGAAGCTCGTCTAGTATTAGTATTGGCACTTTTCCTAAACTTCTTATCCTTAAAAGCAGCTTTTCTATGTAAGTGTATATATTTCCTACCTTCTTCTCTTTTTTGCTTATTCCGTCTAAAAACTTTTGAAACACTTTTTCTGATATTGGTATATTTATTGGCATTCCAAAAAATATACTTGCACCCTTTAGTAGTTTTATATTGCTTAAAATAATTTCTAATGCCCTTTCAATAGATTCCTCTAAAGTTTTTACTTCTATATCATCTCTGACTTCTAAAAGAATCTCTGCAAAGTCATCTATGTCTACTATGTTTTTCATTCTAAAGTCTATATAAAAAGGTATGTATTTATCTAAATCAAGTTTTCTTATCACTTCCTTTATTAAAGCAGTTTTCCCACTATTTATAGGCCCATATATAAAATATATTAGCTGAGGTTCACTCTCTATCACCGATAGAACTTCTTTTATTTCCTTTTCTCGATTAAAAAATTTCATTAAATCCTCCTGAGGTAAAACATTAAAAAGAATTTTCAAAAACTTCTTTAAAGAAGGTAGAAAGATGTTTAATCTCCATAGGTTTATTTATATATTTTTCTATACCTTCGCTAAGCTGCATTAGACATCCGGGACACTCCGTAAGAAGAATTTCAGGTTGGTATTTTTGTAAATTCCTCATCTTAAGTTTTAAAATATTATCCGAAACTTCTGGATAAGATATTTTAAAGCTTCCAGCCATACCACAGCAAGAATCTTCCTTCTCCCAAGAAAGCAAAGAAACATTTTTTACTTTTTCAAAAAGAGATTGAATAATGTTTTTGCTAAGTTTCATGCCCCTTACAAAATGACATGGATAGTGATAAGCAAGCTTTGCAGCGTACTTATAAAAAAGCTCTTTATTTTTTAGTTCTTTATATAGGACTTCTGAAATTAAATGAGATTTTACTTTATAAACTTTATTTAAAATGGCATTTCCTGTGGCACATGCCGAAATAACAAAATCATAGGTATAAGATTTAAAAATAGTTTCATTTTGCTTTTTTAGATCCTCAAAATCCTCTTTCAAACCTGAAAAATATGCACTTGCTCCGCAACATACCTGATTTTTGGGAATTATTACTTTGTATCCAAGATTTGTAAGAATATATAAAGTATCTAAAGCTATATCAACAAAAAAATAATTTAAGGCACAGCCTACAAAAAATAAAACTTCTTTTTTCGGTTTTTCTTTTTTAGGAAGTACAATATATTTTTCAAAATCCTCTTTTACATCAAAAATTTCTAAATAATTTTTTGCTTTTTTATATTTTTTAAAAAACTGATCCTCAAGAAAAAATACTGGAGACAGTTTTGGAATAAATTGATTTAAAGGTAATCTTAAAAGCAGAGATGTTTTTAATTTTTTATCTTTTAAAAAGTTTTCAAATATATATTGAAGCTTACTTCCTAGTTTTAATAAATTTTTATGTTTAACAATTTCTACTTGAATTTTTTTCTTTATATCTAAAAGTCCTTTTTTATTTATAAGTTCTCTTACTTTTAAAAGAGGAGCTTTATAAGAAACTTTATTAGGACAAATATTCTCGCAAGCTTCACATAAAGTGCACATATATAAATATTTGGAAATTTCTTTTAATTTAACTTTATCCTCTAAAAGAGCATATATTAGATTAATTTTTCCTCTAGGAGAAGAACCTTCACTTTTTACAACCTCAAATACAGGACAAACACTTCTACAAGTTCCGCATCTAACACATTTTGCCATAAAGTCACCCTCAAAAATAATTTTTTACTAAGATTAGAAATAAAATTCTAAGAAAGATTTTAACAAACCAAAAGTAAAAAAGCTTTAAAAAGTGATTTATAATTATTTACAAAAGAAATTTTAAGAAAAATGGAGGAAATATGTTTGAAGGTACATATGTCGCGATAGTAACTCCTTTTAAAAACGGTCAAATAGATGAAGAAGCTCTTAGAAATTTAGTGGATTATCTTATAGAAAATAAGGTTGAAGGAATTGTTCCTTGTGGAACTACCGGAGAAAGTGCAACTTTATCTTATGATGAGCACATAGAAGTTATAAAAATTGTAAAAGATGAAGCAAAAGGAAGATGTAAAATAATTGCAGGGACTGGCTCAAATTCAACTAATGAAGCTATTTACTTGACTAAAGAAGCAGAAAGTTTAGGAGTAGATGGAGCTCTGCTTATAACACCCTACTATAATAAACCTAATCAAGAAGGTCTTTATAGACATTTTATGGCTGTAGCAAAAAACACAAAACTTCCAATTATCTTATATAACGTTCCAAGTAGAACCGGAGTAAATATGCTCCCTGAAACTACAGCCCGTCTTTTTAAAGATGCAGAAAATATAGTAGCTATAAAAGAAGCTTCTGGAGATGTTATAGCTTCTGCAAAAATTTTGGATCTTACAGATGGAAAAATGGAAGTATTATCTGGAGACGATGCTTTAACTTTACCTTTAATGTCAATAGGAGCAAAGGGGGTTATTTCTGTAACTGCAAATGTGCTACCTTATGATGTTTCAGAAATGGTAAGATATGCTTTAAAAGGTGACTTTGAAAAAGCTAAAAAGCTTTTTTATAAACTTTTAAAAATAAATAAAGTTATGTTTATAGATACAAATCCTATTCCCGTAAAAACAGCGTTGGCTTTAATGGGTAAAATAAAAAAAGAATGGAGACTTCCTCTTTGTGAAACTACTCCAGAAAAAGAAGAAATTATTAAAAACACTCTAAAAGAATATGGCTTGATTTAAATAAATATTTTTTACTTCTATTTTTGAGGCAAAAATGAAAAATCTTGCAATTTTATATAATCCGGATCATATAAATCATTTTTGGGAAAATCATGTAGAAAGACCTGAAAGAGTATTTTCATTTTTAGAAGGACTAGCTTTTTTTTTAAATGAAGAAGATTTTGGAAAGGTATATTTTGAAGGTAATAGTTTAAAGGTATATTTTGAAAAAGAGCTTTTTATTTTAGAAGGAATAGAAAATTATTTAAAGTTAAATCACACAGAAAGTTATATCCAAAAAGTAAAAGAACTTTGCGAAAAAAAAGAGTATGGATATTTTGATTTAGATACTTACTTTACACCTTATACCTATAAAGTTTCTGTAGAAGCTGTAGGTTCTAATATTTTTTCAAGCTTTTTAAAAGAATATAAATATATTTTCAATGTAGTTCGACCTCCGGGGCACCATGCTTTAAAAGATAAAGCTATGGGCTTTTGTATTTTCAATAATATTGCAGTTCTTACTCGTTTTTTACAAAAAGAAGGTTTAGATAAAATTTTTATATTGGATTTTGACGCTCATCATGGAAATGGAACGCAGGATTCTTTTTACTACGATGAAAATGTTTTTTATTTTTCTACCCACTTTTATCCGGGTTTTCCAGGAACTGGTACTTTAGAGGAAAATAATAATCATATTTTTAATATTCCTTTAGATCCAGATTCCTCAGATGAAATTTTTATAAATGTTTATAAACATTTTCTTGAAGAAAAGATAGAAAGTTTTAAACCTCAAATTCTTTTGGTATCCGCAGGTTTTGATATTCATCGGGATGATCCTATAACGCCTCTTCAAGCTACAGAAAAAACAATTGAGTTTATATTTCTTAAAATAAGGGAGATAAGTGAAAAATACAATTTAAAGGTTATATTTACCTTGGAAGGTGGATATAATCTTAATGTTTTGAAAAATGCCGGCAAACTTTTTGGGGAGATTTTTAAAAATTAAAAATTTTAAATAGTAAATAAGGAGTTATTTTATGCAAGTTTTATCTCCAGCTGGAAATTTTGAAAAATTACTATTTGCTATTAAATATGGAGCAGATGAAGTTTATTTGGGTTATAAAAAATTTTCCTTAAGAGCAAAAGCAAGTGGTTTTTCTTTAGAGGAACTAAAAAAAGCCGTAGATTATGCTCATAAACATAATACAAAAGTCTTTTTAACTTTAAATATATTTGCCCATAATAAGGATATAGAAGAAATAGAAAAGTTTTTAAAAGACCTTAAAAGTCAGGAAATTTTTGTAGATGCTTTTATAATTTCAGACTTAGGAGTTTTTTCTTTAGCTCAAGAATACTTTCCCGAAATTCCCATTCACATATCTACTCAAGCAAATGTTTGTAATTATAAAACCATAGAATTTTATAAAAAACTTGGAGCAAAAAGAGTAAATTTAGCAAGAGAGCTTTCTTTAAAGGAAATAAAAGAAATAAGAGAAAAAGTAAAAGATATGGAACTTGAACTTTTTGGACATGGGGCTATGTGTGTAGCTTATTCGGGAAGATGTTTGCTTTCTTATTTTTTAAATCAAGTTTATCCAAATAAGGGAGAGTGCACTCAAGTTTGTAGATTTGGATTTTATCTTTTTGAAAAGGAAAGATTTGAAAAACTCTTAGAAAAAGAAATTATAAAAAGAGATGAACTTTTAAAACATACTTTCTTTTTCTTAGAAGACGATGAAGAAAAGAGAATTTCATATATTTTAAATTCAAAAGATTTATGGACCATGCCTATTTTAGATAAAATTTTTGATCTTAATATAGACAGCTTAAAAATAGAAGGTAGAATGAAAAGCTCTTACTATGTAGCTTTAACTACAGCTGCTTATAAACAAGCTTTATTAGATTTGAAAAAAAGTAAAGAAATTTTTAAAAAAAATAAAGAAAAATATATAAAAATTCTTTTAGAGGTTTCCCATAGACCTTATCATACTGGTTTTTTAGAGGAAAATCCAGAAGAATATATTTTTGATTCAAAATATATAAAATCTTATAAGTTTTTGGGATACTTTCAAGAAGATGGCTTTATGCGGGTAAAAGATAGATTTAAAGTTGGAGATATTATAGAAGCTGTATATCCTAGTTTGGAAATAAAAAAGTATAAGGTAAGAGAGATTACTCGTTTTCATAAAGGCGAGGCTATAAAAATAAATGAAGCTCACCCTAACTTCATGGTTAAATTAAAACTTGATCCCGATGAGAAAATAGAGCCATATATAATTATTAGAAAGAAGCAAAGTTAATTTTTTAAATATTATTATCCATATTCCCTTCTTCTTTTTTCTATTAAATCTAAAACAAGTTTCACTAAATTAGGATGTTTAAACTTAACTATATGTTCATCTGCTCCAACTTGCTTAGCTTTTTGGATATCTGCACTATCAGATAAAGTTGTATTTATAATAATAGGAATATCTATATATTTTGGATTTTCCCTTAATTTTTTTGTAAAAGTAAGTCCATCCATTCCTGGCATTTCAATATCTGAGATAATACATTGAATATAATCACTTATCTTTTTACCTTCTTTTTGAGCTTGTTTTTCAATTTCCTCTAAAATTTTTAAAGCTTCTATTCCAGATTGAGCTTCCAGAACTTCAAAACCTGCCTTTTCTAAAGTTTCTCTAAGAACTTTTCGTGCTAAGGAGGAATCATCTAAAATTAAAACTCTTAAATTTGTAAAACCTTCCTTTTCTTCTATACTTTCCTTTTCCTCTGCTATTTGCATTTTTGCACTTTCAGAAAGCTCTCCAAACATTCTTACCATTCCTAGCTCATGTAAGATACTTTCAAAATCTAAAAGTAAAAGTAGATTTTCCTTATTATTTTTTAAATTTTCCTTTAATGGGATTACCCCTACTATTTTTCCCTTTAACCTTTCTTGCATAGATTTGGGAGGTTGCTTTATATCCGACCAACGAATTCTTCTTATACGCTTAGTTTCATGAACCAAAGTTCCTACAACTTCTCCTAAGAATTCCATAACAATTAAATGTTTATTTTCAGAAGCTGGATCAATTTTCATCCATTTATCAAGTTGAAAAATAGGAATAATTTGATCTCTTATCTTTGCAATACCTATAACTTCTGGCGGAAGTCCCGGACATTTAAAAATGTTTTTAGGTTTAGGAATAACTTCCTTTATTTTTGCAACGTTTACACCTAGTGCCCACTCATAAATTTTATTATCATTTATTTTTTCATAGATCCTAAAATCTAGAACTTCAAGCTCATTGGAACCAGTTTCTAAAACTTTAGGTATAGTACTTCTATCTTTTGTTGACATCTCTTACCTTTCTACCTTGCACCTTAGTTTTATATTTTATATAAAATTATTTTATATGAAATTAAATGATGATTTTATCAAAATTGAGAATTAGAATCTTTATTTTTGCATTTTTATAAAAGTCTATAGTACAATTATTAAAGCTAAAATTTCTGGAGGTAAATTTTGGAAATTAAGAAAATTATCTTCTCTTCTTTAATTTCTTCTTTTAGAAAAGCTCAAGAATATTTTTCTTATAAAGACATATATATTCTTATCTCCGGTTTTGTTCCAAAATTTTCCGCTTTTTGTCCCACAGGATCTTTTAAAGATTATATATCAACATATTCTTTGTTTTTTTTAAAAGGAAAAAAATTAGTTGTAGCTTCAGCTGGAAATGTAGCAAGAGCCTTTGCATATGCAGCCTCTAAATTTAAAAAAGATGTTTTTATTTTTACTCCTAAATATGCTCTTGAAAATTTAAAAATTCCTATTCTACCTTCTAAGACTTTAAAAGTTTTTGAAGTGAAAGGAACTTACGAAGATGCTATAGAACTTGCAAAAAAATTTGTTAAAAAAAATCCATTTAAATATTCTTTAGAAAGAGGTCCTAAAAATAGATATAGAATTTTGGGACTTTCTCGCCTTTTTGAAAAGGTTTTAAAATATGTAAAATTTGATGCTTATTTTCAGGCTGTTTCTGGAGGGGTAGGACCTTTAAGTTTATTATATACCTGTAAAAAATTAAAAATACCATATCCACGTTTATTTCTTTCTCAAAATTTGCCTTATGCACCGTTATATTCTTATATAAATAGAGAAAATTTATCAAAAGAAGATGAAAAAAAAGTTTTAGCTAAGGTTTTAACAAATGCAAAGGCAAACTTTAAACTTTTAGAAAATATTATTAATCTTACCAAAGGTGTGGTTTTAGGTATTAATAATAAAGAAATTTTAAGCATAAAAAAAGATTGGGAAGAAATTTTGGGTGTAGATATAGATTATAGCGTTGCAGTTACTTTAGCAAGTGTAAAAAAGGCAATTTCAGAAAAACTTATAAAAAATGAAAAAATTTTAGTCCATATTACAGGAGCTGGATATTCCTTAGTTAAAAAATATCCTATTAAACCTTTTAAAAGTTTAAATTCTAAAAAGTGATTTCTTCATCATCTGGAAGTTCTTTTTTTATTTTCATAAATTCATCTACGTTATTTATAACTATATTTACAACTTCAGGGTCAAGCTTACCATTATCTCTATCTTCCTTTAAAACTTTTATAACTTTTTCTATCGGCCAAGGATCTTTATAAGGCCTTTTTGAGGTTAAAGCATCAAAAATATCTACCACAGTTACTATTCTAGCTTCTATAGATATTTCATCTCCTTTTTTTCCATATGGGTATCCACTACCATCCATCTTTTCATGATGTTCAAGAGCTATTAAAGCTGCAGTTTTTAAAAGTTTATTATCTGAACCTTTAAGTAAATTATATCCAATAATAGTATGCTTCTTCATAGTTTCAAATTCTTCATCTGTAAGACGCCCAGGTTTTAATAAAATGCTGTCGGGAATTCCAAGCTTTCCTATATCATGCATTTGAGAAGTTAAAAATAAAATTTCTTGATCCTCTTCGGAAAATCCAAGTTTTTTAGCTATAAATTTTGAAAAAAAACCTACTCTCAAAATATGATTTTTTGTTTCTTTATCTTTACATTCAGCTGCAAAAGAAAGTCTTTTTATAATCTCCTTTTGAGCTTCTTCAAGTTGTTGATATAAAAGATTGTTTTCAATTGCAGCCGCAGCATATCCACCAAGTAAAGTTAGAATTTCTAAATCCTCCTCTGTAAAAATTCCTTTTAGTTTATTAATAGCTTGGAAAACTCCTATAACTTCTCCCTTTTTATTAAAAAGTGGAACCGCTAAAATATTTTTTGTCCTGTATCCAGTTTTTTTATCTACTTCCTTATTAAAACGTTTATCTTTATAGGGATCAAGCACAATTTCTGGTTTCCCCGTTTGAAATACATACCCTACAATACCTTTATCCCAAGCAACTTCAATTTTATCAACCCCATGAGCAACAACTGTCCAAAGAACTTTTTTTCTTTCATCTTTTAAAAATAAACTACATCTATCTACTTCTAAAATTTCTTTTGATAAATCCGAAATTTTTTTTAAAAGCTTTTCTAAACTTTTTTCTTGAACAATATCTTTTGAAGCTTTCAAAAGGATCGCAAGTTTTCTACTTTCAGGCATATCTTAAAACTCCTATTTTCAAATTTTAAATATTTAACTTATATTTTAAGATATAATTTAAAAAAGGAAAATAATTTTATTTGGTAATATATAATGTTAAAAAAAACTTATAATCCAATAAAATGCTGTAAGCATATTATTTGTATTTCCTTAGGAAGCATGTTTATAATTTCTTCCTCTCTTTTTACCTTTTTACTTATTCAAAATAAAATCGAAAATAAAATAAAAGAAACATTTAAAAGTAATACTTATAAAACTATTAAGCAAAATATACTTTTTTTAAAAAAAGGTTTAATAGCTCAAGCTTTAACTATAGTTTTAAATGACAATGTTTTAAAAGCTTATAAAAAGGATGATCCGATTTATCTATATAAAAAGTTAAAACCTATTTGGGAAGTTCTTCACAATTACTTTAATATTTATGAAATGCATTTTTTTAAGTATCCTTTAACTAACTTTTTAGCTTTTTCAACAGGTTCTACCAAAGCCTTTTATGCTAGAGTAAGAGCAGACATAAAATTTATTGAAAGTAGCAATAAAGTTGCCTCTTATTTTTTTGTTTGTAAAAAATTTGCGGGTTTGAGAGCTACTTTTCCAATTAAAGTAGAAAATAAAATTTTAGGTGCACTCTCTTATGGTGTAGAAATGGATTTTATAAAAAATGTCTTGAATAAAAATTTAAATATGCCCACCTTTTACATTTTAAATAAAACTATTTTAAAACAAAACTTAGCAGCAAATAGTTATCAAAAATATCTATCCAAAGCTTCTAAAGAAAAGGACAACTTACTTTATTTTTACATAAATCAAACATTTTCTTTAAAAGATCTTAAAAAAGGAACTAAAGAAATAAATTCTAAAATTTACATTTTTTATCCCCTTCTTGATTATAAAGGAAAACCTATAGGATATATAGGAGCTTATAAAAATTTTTTCTTTTTATTTAGGTGGTCCACATATACTTTTTTATTGTCCTTTATCATAGGAACTATAAGTTTAGCTTTTTTAATTTTTGTTTTAATTCGTTTTAATTTATATTTAGGAGAGAAACTAGAAGAGACTTTATCCTATTTGAAACTTCTTAAATACGGATATTTTGAAGAACTTGCAAAGGTTTTAGAAAAAAATAGATCCTCAGATTACATTTTTGGAAATATTCAAAAAAGTATTTTAGAAATATCTCAAAATTTGAAAACTTATTTTAATACCTTAGAAAAAGAACTTCAGCTTCAAATAAATAAAGGAAAAATTGATACTTTAACTAAATTGTATAATCGAAGAGTTTTAGAAGATTTAAAAAATAAACTAGAGAAATTTCCCAAAGATTATCCCTATAGTCTTATAATGTTAGATATAGACCACTTTAAAAAAATTAATGATAATTATGGACATCTTATCGGAGATAAGGTTTTAGCAAAACTTGGAGAAATTATAAAAAATTGTATAAGGCAAAAAGATATTCCAATAAGATATGGTGGAGAAGAGTTTTTAATATTTTTACCAAAAACCTCTCTGGAAACAGCCAAAAGTATTGCAGAGAGATTAAGAAAAACAATAGAAAATTTAGAAATTCCAATTGATAAAAATAATGTTATTAAGTTTACAGTTAGTCTTGGAGTAACACACAAAAAACCTGGAGAAACTTTAAAAGAGGTTATTAAACGAGCTGATAAAGCTCTTTATATTTCAAAAAGAAGGGGTAGAAATAAGACTACAGTGCTTTAAAGTTTTGAATTTTTTATAATTATTTTCAAAAATTTTGAGGAGGATTTAAAGTTATGAAAAAAGAAATATATGTTTTTGTTGAAGACTTTGAAAAAGATAAGCCTATTATTACAACAGCTATTGAATCTGGGGTAGATGGAATTTTAGTAAAAGATAAAGATTTAAAAAATAAAATAGAAAAACTTGCAAGAATAAAAGTTTACCTTTTAAAAGATGAAAAAAACAAGGATTTAGAGAATTTTGTATACATTCTTATAAAAAATAAAAAGGATGAAGAAAAAGCTACCGAGCTTGCAAAAAAGGGATATAAAGTTTTAGTTGAAACTACAGATTGGACTATTATCCCCCTTGAAAATATTTTAGCTCAAACAGATAATATTTATACTTTCGCAAAAAATGAAAAAGAAGCTCAAACTGCTCTTGAAATTTTGGAAAAAGGAGTAAAAGGCGTTGTTTTAAAAACTAAGGATATAAACTTTATAAGATCTTTTGTCTCTAAGATAAAAGCAGATACAGAAAAATTAAATTTTGTTGAGGCAGAAATTGAAGATGTTATTCCACTTGGAATGTGTGATAGGGTATGTGTAGATACATGTTCTCTTTTAAAACCAGGAGAAGGTATGCTTGTGGGAAATTCTTCTTCTGGAATGTTTCTAGTTCATGCCGAAACTGAAGAAAATCCATATGTAGCTTCCCGTCCTTTTAGAGTAAATGCTGGAGCGGTTCATATGTATATTAGACTTCCAAATAATAAAACAAAATATTTATGTGAGCTACAAGCTGGGGATGAAGTTATGGTTTATAACTATAAGGGGGAAGGACGAAAGGTTTATGTGGGAAGAAATAAACTTGAAAGAAGACCTATGCTTTTAATTAAAGCTAAAGTTAAACTTGAAAATGGAAAAGAAAAGGAAATTTCTGCAGTTTTACAAAACGCAGAAACTATAAGACTTACAAAACCGGATGGAAAACCTATTTCAGTTGTAAATCTTAAAAAAGGAGATAAGGTAATTGCTTATGTGGAAGAAGCTGGAAGACATTTTGGTATGAAAGTAAAAGAAAGTATTATAGAGAAATAGCTCTTAAAAGAGGTTCATTATGGAAAAAACAAAGGTTATTATAGTTTCTGAAGTTTCTATAGATGGAAAACTTACTATAGCTAAAGGAATTTCAAGTAAAGAGCTCATGAGTTTAATGGACGAAGATGCAAACAAATATCTTCATCAAATAAGAGATATATGTGATGGAATTTTGGTAGGAGCCGAGACTATACGAACGGATAATCCTTCTTTGACTGTTAGATATGTAGAAGGTAAAAATCCAATAAGAATTATTCCAACAAACTCTTTAAATTTAGGAGAAAACAGAAGTATTTTTGATACAAGCAAAGCAAAAACTATTATTGTTACCTCAAAAAAAGCTTATGAAGAAAAAAAAGATGTTGTAAATAAACTTCTAGAAAAAAATATAGAAATTCTTATCTGTGGAGAAGATAAAGTAGATTTTCAAAAAATGCTCAAAGAGCTTTATAAAAAAGGCATTAAATCTCTAATGGTGGAAGGTGGGGCTAAAATTAATTGGGAATTTATAAAAAATGATCTTGTTGATGAAATTCATCTTATAGTTGTACCTGTTATTGTTGGAGGAGAAGACGTACCAACTTTAGTGGGGGGTGAAGGTTTTAAAACTTTGGAAAACTTAAAAAAATTTAAGGTAAAAGATACTTTTAAACTTGGAAATCAAATAATTAATATATTTACAAAGCTTTAAGTTTTAGTTTAAAAATTTGTTGAGGATACTATGAATAAAAAAAATATTTTAATAGTAGAAGATGATGAATTTAATAAAATAGTTCTTCAAGATATGATTAATATTATTTCTCAAGATTTAAATATAAAACCTCAAACTTTTGTGGCTACAAATTTTTGGGAAGCTAAAAATTTACTTTCAAAATATTTTTTTGATTTAGCTTTAATTGATATTAATCTTCCTGGAAAAAATGGAGTGGAAGTTTTAAAACTTATAAAAAGTAAAAAAGATATTCCCTGCATTGCAGTTACAGCTTATGCTATAAGTGGGGATAGAGAAAAACTTTTACTTTTAGGATTTGATGACTATATTTCTAAACCTATTGAGATGGGAATTTTAAAAAAGATTTTAGAAAAATATTTAAAATCTCAAAGGTAAATTCTAAAATGATTAATATAATTTTTTCAAATACTTTACCTTTAAGTTCCCTTCATAAAAAAACTATTTTACTTTTTACTGAGGATAAAAAAGGAGAGGTTCTAAAATATAAAAATAAGATTTTTGCGGGAGCTATAGTTCCATATCTTATATATAATGGAAAACTTTATAAAAGTGGATATCTTGTTATAGACCTTTTTGAAAATGTTTTAAAAATTTCCCTTTTCTCTTTGAAAGAGCCATTTAAATTTAAATTTTCAAAAAAGGCCAAAAGTTTATTTTTTTTATTTGATGGTTTTAGTATATTTTCAGATTATTTCTTTTCCTGTATATCTGGTATTACAAAATTTTTAAACGTTTTTGGAGGAGGATGCGGAAGTAGATTTTATTATGGGTTTCCAAATATATTTTTTAAAGGAAAATTTTACGAAGATGCTTGTTTAGCCTGTGAACTTAAAAAAAATTTTTTTATTAATTTATTTCATGGATTTAAAGTAAAATATGCTTCTTTTTCCCCTACAAAAATAAGTTCTTATGGAAGGGAAATTTTGGAGATAAATTACGAACCAGCCTTAGAATATTATAAAAAAATAATATCTAAGATAGAAAAAAAATACATAAATTCAATTTCAAGAGACATTTTTTCAAGATATCCTTTAGGATTGATATCCTATAGAAAAGGTGTTCTTATTAAAGATATTATAGATATAAACAAGGAAAGAAAATCCATAAAACTTGCTAGCGGAGTTGCTCTATACGAACCTTTAAGTTTACTTTTCGCAAACAAGGAAGATTTAATTTTTGCAGATAAGTATTTCATAGAAAAAAATAAAATAAAAACTAAATATGGTTTTATCTTTTCTTGTTTTTCTAGAAAAGAAATTTTAAAAAAAGATATGAAAAAGGAGATAAGTTTGATTTCAAAAAATTTTGATATTAATTTTGGTTTTTTATCTATTGGAGAGCTTACAAATTTAGGTTTGGGTAGAAATATCATTTATAATAAAACAAATTTACTTGTAGGTCTTGAAAAATGCTCGTAAAAGATAATTTAGATTTTTGGAAGAAATATAAAGATATTATAGTAGAAAACTTTTTAGATACTTTGGAAAAACAAAAGTTAATAACTTTCAAAGATATTGGACATAAAGAAAGAATAAAAAAAGAGGTTCTTGATTTTTTAACTTTTCTTTTTGAAGAAGAAATATTTGATAAAGATGTGGAAGATAGGATTAAATATATTTTTAAACTCCACTATATAAAAGGCGTTAAGTTAAAAGATTTTTATTTTGGAGTTTTAAAACTAAAAGAAATAATAAAGGCTACTTTATTTCAATTAAATAAAAAAAATCTTTACTCATTTTTTGAGGAGAAATTAGACTGCCTTTTTAAAATAGTTTTAGAGGAATTTGAATCTTTAAAAGCATTAAGACTAGGTCCTATTGAAAAAAGTTGTACATTTTGTAATTTAACTTTAGCTTTAAGCATAATCTCAAAAATTATAGGGAGTTTAGAAAATTTAAAAAAGGAATTTATATATGCTTATACAAAGTGTCTTCCTATAAATTTTGAAAAATACAAAAATATTTTAAATTACTTTTCTTTTATAGAAAAATATAATGAATTTATAAATTTAAACTTAAAAGAAGCTAAATTTTATTTTCAAAATTTAGAAAAACTTATAAAGGAATATAATTTAAAAATAAAAAGAAACCTAAGTGAAGATTTGGAAAATTTATCTGAAAAAATCAAGTACCATATTTATGTTATTCAAAATATACTGGAAGAACCTTTAAAAATTCTTCAAATTACTTCTAATTTAATTATAGTTTCTGCAAAAAAATTTTTAACCGACACTTTAAGTTTACTTTTCAATTTAGAAAAGGAAAATAATATTGAAAAAAAATTAACTCATATTTTAAACGAAACTTTATCTTGGAGTTTCGAAAAAATTATTATCACTGAAAAACCTTTAAAAAATTTCAGAAATTTTGATATTTTTCACAAAATTTCCCTAGGAGAAGAAAAAAGATTTTATATTTATGCTAAACTTAAATTTAATTTTCTAAAAGAGTATTTAGAAAATTTTTTAATTATTTTAATTAGAATTGTAGAAATCCTATATATTTTGCAAGAAAGAGAGAAAAAATTTGAAGAACTTGCAAATAAAGCCCAAGCTGCAAGTAGAGCTAAATCTATATTCTTGGCAAATATGTCTCATGAACTTAGAACCCCTTTAAATGCAATTATTGGTTTTTCTCAAATTTTACTTTCCAAAAAAGATATAGATGAAAAACTAAGAGAGTATATTAAAAAAATTCTAATTGCCGGAAAAAATCTTCTTTTACTTGTAAATACAATTTTAGATTTTTCAAAACTAGAAACCGGGAAAATAACTTTTAAACCTCAAAAATTTGATCTAGATCTTATTTTAAAAGAGATTTTAACTATCGTAGAGCCTTTAATAAAGGAAAAAAATCTAAAACTTGAAATAGAAAACAAGGTAAAAACAATTTATGCAGATCCTTCTTTGTTAAAAGAAGTCATTTTAAATCTTTTATCTAACGCTATTAAATTTACTCCAGAGGGAGGAAAAATTACTTTAAAAATTATAGAAGGCGAAAATGAATATCTTTTTGAAGTTTGTGATACAGGTATAGGTATTCCAAAGGATAAATTAAAAATCATTTTTGAACCTTTTGAACAAGTAGAAAATCCATTTCAAAAAAGTACTAAAGGTTCCGGTTTAGGTTTAGCTATTTGTAAAAAAATAGTAGAACTTCATGGAGGAAAAATTTGGGTAGTAAGTGAGGAAGGAAAAGGAAGTTGTTTTTATTTTACAATTCCAAAGCGTGAGGAGAAAAATGTTTAAAATTTTAGCTGTTGATGATGATATTTTAAATTTAGAGCTTATAAAAGCTATTTTTGAAGAAGAAAAAGATATAAAGGTTCTATTTGCAAAAAATGGAAAAGAAGCTTTAAATATTTTAGAAAAAGAAGATATAGATTTAATCTTACTTGATCTTGCTATGCCAGTTTTAAATGGTTTTGATTTATTAAAAATAATTAGAAAAGAAAAAAAACTTGAGACTTTACCCATTATTGTTATTACAGCAAACTCTGATGAAAAGTTAAAATGTCTAAAACTTGGAGCAAATGATTTTTTAAGTAAACCTATAGAACCAACTGAACTTAAACTTAGAGTAAGAAATTATTTAAAATTGAGAGAGTATGAAAAACGTTTAAAAAATATCAATAAATATTTAGAAGAAGAAGTTCAAAAAAGAACATATGCTTTAAAAGAGGCCTTAAAAAGATTAGAAGAAGCTCTCAAATTTGCTAAGGAAACTGAACTTGCAATATCACGAATTTTAGGTAAAGCTGCAGAATTTAGGGATATAGAAACTGGAAATCACATTATCAGAATGAGTAAATATTGTGAAATTATTGCAAGAAATTATGGTTTAAGTAAAAAAGAGCAAGAACTTATTTTATATGCGTCTCCACTTCATGACGTTGGAAAAATAGGAATTCCAGATGAAATTCTTTTAAAACCTGGAAGACTAACGGAAGAGGAATTTGAAATTATAAAAAAACATACTATTATTGGAGCAAAAATCTTAGAAGGTTTTGAGAGATATCCAATAGTAAAATATGGGAAAATAATAGCTTTAGAACATCATGAAAGATGGGATGGTAAAGGTTACCCTTATGGTAAAAGGGGGGAGGAAATTCATATATTTTCTAGGATAGCTGCTATCGCGGACGTTTTTGATGCTTTAACTTCTCCTAGAATTTATAAACCGCCTTTTCCTTTAGAAAAAGCTATAAACATAATAAAAGAAGAAAAAGGAAAAGCATTTGATCCAACTTTAGTAGATGTATTTTTAGATAGTTTAGATGAAATAAAAGAGGTAAAAAAGAAATACGAAGATAAAAATTTAGATTTTAAAGATAATATTATATATCAATATCTTTTTTCAAAAGGTAAATTTAAAAATGTTTTGTTAGAAAACTTAAATTTAAAAAATAAAGACAAAACAACTCAAGAAAGCTAAATAGGGGGATATTATGCAGGAAACAATGGTTTTAGGCGCTCATATTCCTCTTTGGATGGTAATTCCTTTTATAGGAATTTTACTTTCTATTGCTATTTTACCTCTTGTAGCTCCTCATTTTTGGCACCATAATTTTGGGAAAGTTTCTTTATTTTGGGCTTTAGCTTGTTTAATTCCCTTTTTAATTATGTTTAAAGGAGTAGCTTTACATGAAGTTTTACATACTTTAATTGCAGAATATATTCCTTTTATCATTTTACTTGCCTCTTTATATACTATTGCTGGGGGAATATATATAAGAGGTTCTTTAGTAGGTACTCCTTTTTTAAATACAAGCATTTTATTTATAGGTTCTATACTTGCTTCTTTAATGGGAACAACTGGAGCTGCAATGCTTCTTGTTAGACCTTTAATACGTGCAAATAAATGGAGAAAATTTAAAACTTTTATTTTAGTTTTCTTTATTTTTCTTGTCGCAAACATTGGAGGAGCCTTAACTCCACTTGGAGATCCACCTTTATTTTTAGGATTTTTAAAAGGTGTTCCATTTTTATGGACTTTAAAACTTTTTCCTATATGGATAACTGCAGTTGCAATTTTACTTGGAATATACTTTATTATGGATTTTTATTTTTATAAAAAAGAGGATTTGAGTAAAAAACCAAGTTTAAATGAAAAATTTTCCATTGAAGGGAAATTTAATTTTATTCTTCTTTTAGGAGTTTTACTTGGAGTTCTATTTAGCGGAACATTTCACTTGGGAGAAATAAACATTTTTGGTATTCATTATCCTTTACAAAATTTAATAAGAGATATTTTTTTAATTATTCTTTTACTTTTATCTTTAATGTTTACTCCTCAAGAAATTAGAATAAAAAATGAATTTTCGTGGTTTCCAATTAAAGAAGTAGCAATTTTATTTATCGGTATTTTCATTACTATGATTCCTTGTTTAAAAATTTTGGAAGCTGGAAGTCATGGTCCTGCAAAACCCTTAATAGAAGCTTTATCTTTACCATATCATTATTTTTGGGCAACAGGAACTTTATCCTCTTTCTTAGATAATGCACCAACCTACCTTACTTTTTTAATGACAGCCCTGGGTAAATTTTATCCAGGTATACCAGTTCATGACGCTATATTAAAGCTTATAAAAGAACATCCAAAATACTTAGAGGCAATTTCTGCTGGAGCTGTATTTTTCGGAGCTGTAACTTACATTGGAAACGCACCAAACTTTATGGTAGCCTCCATTGCAAGGGAACAAGGAATAAATATGCCTTCCTTCTTTGGTTATATTTTAAAGTACTCTTTAGTATTTTTAATCCCAACTTTTATACTTTTAACCTATTTATTTTTCATTTAATAAAACTGGGGCTTTTTGCCCCAGATTTTCTAATCTAAATGAGAGTTTAAATAATGTTTTTGTATTTAACTATATTTATTTTTTTGATCTTAGAAATTATTTTCAAAATAGATTTTAAAATACTTTTAAAGCTTCCTTATAAAGCTCTTATTTCCCTAAGTGTTTTTATGATTATTTCAAATGGTATATATTATTCTAATTATCCAAAGAAAATTTTATATTTCCTTTTTAAAAATATAGAAAAATTTTCTATTTTTAAATTTCTTATAATTTACTCAGGTTTTATCTTTTTATTAGCCTTCTTTTTAACCAATGATATTGCCTTGTTTGTAGCTCTTCCTTTTGTAAAATATTTAAACTTTCAAAAGGATATTTTAAAAAATCTTGGATTTTCCTTTATTTGGAGTGCAAATATAGGAGCTTGTGCTTCTCCTATAGGTTCTCCTCAAAATATTTTTATATGGAGTTATTTAAATGTGGGTTTTTTTAAATTTTGTTTGTATCTATTTCCTTTATTTTTAAGTATGCTTCTTTCATTTTTAATTTTTTTGTTTTCCTTTCAAAAAAATTTCTCAAAATATCATAAAATAGATGTTTCAAGATATAAAAATATATATCTTAACTTAAAGTTATTTAAGTTGTCCAGTTTTTTACTTTTTTTAAATATAGTTTCATTTGAGACAAATTTTTTTTATCTAACATCATTATTTACTTTTATAATATATTTAACTTTATATCCTAATTTAATAAAAAAATTTGATTATAAGTTTATTTTACTATTTATTTTCTTAAGTTTAGATATAAACATAATTCAAAAGATTCCAGGCATAAAAAATCTAATTTTGAAATTTAAAAATCCTTATTTTGAAAGTGCTTTTTTATCCCAAATTATTAGTAATTTTCCATCTTGTATTCTTATAACAAATATTACTCATAAACCTTTAGAAAGTTTATATGGTGCAAATGTAGCTTGTAACGGAATGTTGCATGCCTCCATTGCAAATTTAATAGGTATAAATATTTTAAGACTTAATAAAAAAGAATTTATGAAAAAATCTATGATTGCTTTTTTTTTAAGTTTACTTTTCGGATATTTAGCTTTAAAAGTTTTAAAAATTTTCTATTAAGACAATTTATTTTCTAAAAATTCAAAATAAGTTTCTACTTTTTTTTCTATTTCTTTAATTTTTTTCTTTTCTTCTTCTAAAAGATAAAAGTCATCTTTATGAAGTTTTGTTTCTAATTCTAATTCCTTTAGAAAAATATAATCTTTTAAAAAATCAAATTTAGTTTCTTCTTTTAAAAGTTTTAAAACTTTATATAAATTAGGTTCCTTAAATTTATGGAAAAGTTGATAAGTAAAAGAAACAAACTCTAAAGCTATTAATCCACCTTTAGAATATTTTACAGGATTTTCTGTATGGTATGTTTCTATTAATTTATTTAAAAGATTTAAGATTTCCTTTAGATCCTGTTTTTCCAAATCCTTTTTAAAAATAAAAGATTTTAAAAGTAATTCAAATTCGGGAAATTTTTTATATAAATCTTTTGCTTTCGTATATGCAAGTCTTTCCCATAATCTTGCTATTTTTTCAAAATATTTTTTATAGTAACTTATAGGTATAACAATTTCGCTTTGATTTCCATAAGGTCGAAGCCTTAGATCTATATCAAATTCAAGTTCCATAAGTTTATTTACAAGCTTAGAAGCTAGCTTTAAACTTTTATTCTTTTCCTCTAGAGAAGATGCTACAAATATTAAATCTAAATCTCCAAGAAATAAAAGTTCATAACCTCCTAGCTTTCCAAGGGCATATATACTTGATGGAAATTCCATCTCTTTAGAAATAGCGTAAACAAAAGTATGAGCTAAAAGAGAGTAGTTATAGGCAAGACTTTTTATATCTAAGTTTTTAGTTTTATATCCTAGGTATAATGAAAGTTCATAAAATTGTTTTAATTTCTTTCTATTTTCATCTTTTGTATTTAAAATATTTTCAACAAGATTTAGAAATTCAAGTTTTGGTTTTAAAAATTTTTGAGTGAAAATTTCTTCTAAAAGCTCGGTATATTTTAAAAATATATCTGTAAAGTAAGAAGTTTCCAAAATATATGTTAGTATTTTTAAAGCTAAAGGTTCATCTTTTATTTGATAAAAATAATTCAGATACAAAGGATTTTGAATAAACTTGAGAAAATTTTCAAATTTTTTATCTTTATACTTACCTTCTAAAAGATAAGGTAAAAGTTTTTCAAAAAGTGCATCTACTTTTTCAAAATTAGGTTTTAAAAATTCTTTTGCAGAAATTATATTTTTGTAACTTTCATAAAGTTTTTCATAATTTTTAAATCCAAGAAGCTTAAGTTTCCTTCGTGTTAAAGAAGAGAAATAAACTTTTTCTTGTTCTTCAAAGTATCTTTTGAATATTTCGGTTACTTTTTTTCTATAATTTAATATTTTTTCTTTAAATGTTTCATAATCTAAATTTAAAATTTGAGCTAAGGTTTTTGCTTCTTCTCCCTCAAGATGAAAAGAGTATCTTGGTTTAAAATCTCTAAGTTGCAAAAGATGTTCTATATCTCTAAAAAAAATATAAGCTTGTTTTAAAATTTTATATTCTTCCTTTAAAAGAATACCTCTATTTGTTAGAATTTCCAAAAGAGATAATGTATCTTTTCTAAAAATTTTATCTTTACCCAAACTCTTTGAAAAAATTAAACTTAAACCTTGTGCTAAAAACTCTATAAATCTTATTCCACCTTGACCTTCTTTAATATTTATAAGATCAAGTTTTTCTTTATGCTCTACTAATAAATTTTTAAGTTTTATAATTTCTTCTTTTATATTTTCTAAAGAAGAAAACACAAAACTTTTAATTAAATCCTCAAGTTCTTTTATTTTTTCTTTTGGACCTAAAATAACTTTACTTCTAAAGTAGGCCAGCTTTTCCCAAGGTCTAGCAAATTTAAATAGATAATTTTCAAAGTCTTCCAAAGATATTAAAAGAGGTCCTCGACTTCCAAAAGGACGAAGACGAGTATCTACTATGAAATACTTCTCAAGTTCTTTTATAAATTCCTTAATTATATTATCAAAAAATATTTTATCTTTTTTTTCAATTTTTCCATTATAAATAAATATCAAATCAATATCGGAGCGATAATTAATTTCTAAGCTTGCAAGTTTTCCCATTCCTAATATAAATATATTGTTTAATATATTTTTTATATGTTCATTGTCTTCATATTTTTTCTTATAGTTTTCAAAAAGGTAAATTATTAATGCCTCTATTAAAAAAGAATGCTCTTTCCAAGCTTCATTTTTAGGAACAATTTCAAAAAAATCTTTTATAAAAATACGAATTAGATGAGATAAATAAATATCTTTAACATTTTTTACATTAGTTTCCTTTAAAATCTCAAAAAAATAATACTTGTCATAGGTATTATTTAAATTTTTAAGAATATAAAAAACATAATCCTTTTTTTCTTTTAAAAAGGAAAAAAGTGGGGGGGAGGCCAAAGCAAGGGTATATAAATATTTTTTTCCTTCTTCGTGATTAATGATACTATCTATAAAATCACTAGCTTTATTTGTTTGATTCTTCCACATAATTAACTAATTTCCCTATATTTTCTATTTCTATTCTAACAATATCTCCTTTTTTTAATGGCCCCACCCCTTTTGGAGTTCCAGTTGCAATAACATCCCCAGGTAAAAGAGTCATAATTTTTGATATAAAAGAAACTAATTTATAAACATCAAAAATCATATCGGATGTATGTCCTTCTTGCTTAAGCTCGTCATTAACATAAGTTTTTATAGATAAGTTCATTGGATCTACATGAGTTTGAATCCAAGGACCATAAGGAGCAAAAGTATCAAAACCTTTTGCTCTTGTATACTGAATATCTTTTTGTTGTAAATCTCTTGCAGTAACGTCATTAAAGCAAGTATAACCTAAAATGTATTTTTTAGCTTCCTCTTCACTTACATCTTTACATTTTCTTCCAATTACAATAGCAAGTTCTCCTTCATAATCAACTCTCTTACTCATAGAAGGAAGGTAAATTCTCATTTTGTGAGAAATCACAGCTGTAGATGGTTTTAAAAAAATTAAAGGTTCTTCTGGAATAGGTTTTCCCATTTCCTCAGCGTGAGATTTGTAGTTTAAACCTACCCCTATTATTTTTGTAGGCCTCGTTGGGGATAGAAATTTTACTTCTTTTAAAGAGTATTTTTGAGTTAAACTTTCAAGAAGCATGTGAAAATTTTTTCGTTTTATTTTCATAAGGTCTTCTACTTTCCTTGCTGGTAATGGATAAACTTCATTTTTATGGACAAGCCCAAAAAAAAGATGATTTCCTTTTAAAAATCTACCAATTTTCATAATATAAAGCCTCCCCTAAAATTATATTGTTAACTTATTTTAAAATTTCGTTTTTTTTCTATATTATTTTAAACTAATGTAGCTACCTATTTTTCTAAAAATATTTTTAAGTTTAATTTTTCGCATCTTTCTCTCAATTTTTTGAGAGCTTTACTTTCTATTTGTCTCACTCTTTCCCTTGTAATTTTAAAAATTTTTCCAACTTGCTCTAAAGTATGCTCCGGATAACCATCTAATCCGAACCTTAGCTTTAAAACCTCAAGTTCTCTAGGAGTTAAAGCATCCATAATTTTTTCTAAATGTTCTCTTAAGTTTTGTCTTAAAATCTCTTCCGCCGGAGAAGGAGTAGAAGTATCCTCTATAAAGTTACCAATTGTAGAGTCTTCATCATCCCCTATTGGAGTTTCCAAAGAAATTGGTTCTTGAGCTATTTTTAAAATTTGTCTTACCTTATGAACTGGTAGATCTATTCTTTCTGCAATTTCTTCTGGAGTTGGATCCCTACCAATTTCTTGATAAAGTTGACGGGAAATTTTATTTACTTTATTTATCGTTTCTATCATATGAACGGGAATTCTAATAGTTCTTGCTTGATCTGCAATAGCTCTAGTTATAGCCTGTCTAATCCACCAAGTTGCATAGGTAGAAAATTTGTATCCTCGTCTATATTCATATTTATCTACAGCTTTCATTAAACCTATATTTCCTTCTTGAATTAGGTCTAGAAAATGAAGACCTCTATTTATATATTTTTTTGCAATAGATACCACAAGTCTTAAATTAGACTTAATAAGTTTATCCTTTGCTGCTTCTACATCTTTTGACTTTTCATAAAGTTTTTCTTCTATTTCTAAGAACTTATCTATATCCATTTCAATTTCTTCTTGAAGAGCTTTTAATCTTTTTTTATTTTCAACATACTTTTTTAAAAGCCTTTTTACTTCTCGTGTAGTAAAAGAAGAGCGCGCAAGTTTTTCTTGAATTTCCGGAGAATCAAAATTACAAATAAGATCTGTAATAGGAGCTATACTTTCTAGTTTTTTTTCTATTTTTGCTATTTCTTTTCTTTTTCTTCTTATTTCACTTGCGATATTATGAATTTTTTCTGTTAGGTGATCATAAATTGTAAATTTAAGTTGAATAGAACGAATATAGTTATTTACTTTTGCAAGTTCCTTTATAGCTTCTTTTTTATATTTTTCTTCTTCAGTTTCTTCATATTTTTTCATAAGTTCTCTATATTTAAAAAGGTGCTTTTCTACATTTTCCATAATTTCAAAAAATTTCTTTCTTCTTTCTGTTTCCCCACCATTTACAAATTCATCTGGGGAACGTAAAATATCTCTAACTTTAAAATCTTCTTTTTCAATTCTTTCTTGAATGTCTTTTAAAAATTTATATAAAAATGGTGTTTTTAAAAGATATCTTAAAAGAAATGCTCTTCCATGCTCTACTCTTTTTGCAAGAGATATTTCCTCATGTCTTTTTAAAAGGGGAATACCTCCCATTTCTCTTAAATAAAGCTTTATAGGATCATCGGACTTGGGCATAGTATCTGGAGTTACCGTCATAGAAAGATCAGCAAAACTCAAATTAGATTCATCTCCATAAACTACAGTTATATCGTTACTTTCTAAATATTCTATTAGCTCTTCTAAAAGTTCAGGTTCAGGTTCTATTCCATGTTCACTTAAATATTCAAATATTTCTTCATAGGTAATAAAACCTTTATCCTTTACTAAATTAATTAAATCATCGTAGTTAATAGCCAAGTTCTACCACCTCCTTTAATTTTTTTGTAATATTAACAAGATCTTTAAAATCGTGACTATCTTCAAGAAATTCTTTTAAATTTTTTACTTTATTTATTTTTTCTTTTTGTTTTTTCAAAATAAAATTTCTATATAGATAATTAAGATTTCTTTTTAAAATTTCTTTGTAACTTACAAAATAAATATGATCCCAAAGATGTTTTATTTCTTCTTCATCTTTTTCATAATCTTCTTTAAAATCTAAAGTTGCAATATCAGCAATTAAATTATTTATTTTTTCATCTTCCTTAAACTTTAAACTTAAATCCTTATAATTTTTTACATTTCCATAGACAATTTCATTAAAAAGCTTTTGAATTTCTAAACTTAAAAATAAATTAGAATTTATACTTTTTAAAATTTCCGTATTATATCCTTCTTCTAAATATCTTTCCAAAATAGTTTTTATAAAAAGCTTTTCTATACTTGGAATTGGGAGCTCAAAATTATTTTCTTTTTTTACATTTACTTTAAAAGTTTTTTCATATTTTTCTAAAAGAACTTCAGGTATTTTTAATTTTTCGCAAATTACGCTTTTTAAATTTATATATCTATAAAAGAAAAAAGCTTTTAATTTTCCCAAAATCTCTCCCAAGATATCTAAAAGTTCGAAAAATTTATCTTCATCTTTTTGGAATTGTAAAAGTTTTTTCACAATATATTCTTCAAAAGAAAGCTTATTTTTATAAATGTTTAAAAACTCTTTCTCATTTTTTCTAATTAAGCTATCTGGATCTTCTTCAAAAGGTAAATCTAGAACGTATATTTTAGTAATTAATTTTTCTATTAAAAGAGAAATAGCTCTGAAACTTGCCTTTATTCCTGCAAAGTCTCCATCAAAGCCTAAATTTATTTTTTTTGAAAAAATTAAGGCCTTATCTATTTGCTCTCTTGTTAAAGATGTTCCCATAGGTGCAACTGCATTTTTTAAACCTATCCTATGACAGGAAATAACATCAAAATATCCTTCTACAAATAAAATACCTTCATCTTTTAAAAACTTTAAATTTTCTTTGGCTTGATAAAGACCATAAAGAAGTTTTCTTTTCTTAAAAAATTCATTTTCCTTTGTATTTATATATTTTGGAGAAGAATTATCTAAACTTCTTGCCCCAAAACCTACAAGTTTTCCACTTTCATTGAAAATAGGAATAATAAGTCTATTTTTAAAAAATTCTTGCTCTCTTTCATTTAAAAGACCAAGCTTTATTAAAGTATCTTTATTTATACCAAGTTGTATAAGTTCATTTTTATAATTTTTCGGAGCATAACCTAGGAAAAATTTTTCAATAGTACTGCTATCTATTTTTCTTTCTTTTAAATAATTTAAAACCTCTTTATTTTTATAGAGAGCATTTTTAAAATAATTTAATATTTTTTCATAAGGTAAATCTTCTTCTTTTTTAAATTCTATTTCCTCGGGATAAGGTAAAGAACATATCTCACATATTCTTTTTACAGCTTCCCAAAAAGATATGTTTTCTATTTTTTGAACAAAGGTTATGGCATTTCCACCTACTCCACATCCAAAACATTTAAATATTTGTTTGTCTGGAGAAACAAAAAAGGAAGGAGTATCCTCTATGTGAAAAGGACATAAAGCACTATAATTTCTTCCAACAGGTTTTAAATCTGGGATATAGTAACTAACTACATCAACTATATCTACCTGAGATAGAAATTCTTCTATATTCATTTTATAATAGAATACCTTTTAAGAGCTTGGATTGATATTTTCCCAAGGGATAATATAAATATATTTTTCTATTTTTCAATGGGAGAAATAAAAATTAGAGTAATAATTTAAAAACAAGTTTTCAAGAATTCTTCCACCTTTGCTTTCTTTTAAATATACCGAGCTCTTAGAAAAAATTTAGTTTTTTCTATAAGCTTAAAACTCTACCATCTCAGCGTATAACGATAAAGTATCATCCAAAAATAAACTTCTATTTAGAAATATTTTAAATTCCTCTTCAAGTTCCGGCATAAGCTCTAAAGATATATAAGGAGAAACAAAAAAGTCTCCAATTAAAAAAGAAAAGATGATTATGGAAAATAGAAATTCTAAATCATATAGCTCTTTCTCCAAATGAGAATATGCTATTTGTGAAAAACCTTCAAAAAAGCTTTTTATATTTTCCCAAAATTTATTAAGCATTTAAAAACCTCTCAATTTTATTTAAAACATCTTTTACCTTTATATTTTTCATACATAAAAGAAGTTTACAATTTCTGTTTCTACAAGGAGAACAACTTACCTTTTTATATATAGCCTCTCCATTTATGTAGGGTCTTACAACCTCTGGAGATGTAGGTCCTAAAATTTCAAAACTATAAACTCCAGCACTCCAAGCTATATGTGTAGCTCCAGCATCATTTCCAATAAAAAATTTTATATTAAAATCTTTTGAAAATTTACAAAGATAAATATATTCTTTTAGAGAAATCTGATTATATAAATTTAGAAATTTAAGATTTTCCTTTGTTGCAAGTTTAATAAAGTTTATATATTCATCTTCTTCAGGAGAACCTGAAGGTGCTCCTCCTACAAGGACTGGAATAAAGCCGTATTTTTCTTGAAGCTTCCTAGAAAGATAAAAGTAGTTTTTATATCCCCATCTTCGTGATATCCACCCTCCTCCAAGAAATAAAAGAAAATAAGTTTTATCTTTTTCAAAAAAAAATTTTAGTTTAGAAAATATTTTCTCTATTTCATTTTGAGTAAAAGCATATGAAAAATCTACTTCTTTTTTAAAAGGTATTTTTAGGTAATCCTTAAATATTTTCTCTAAAGAGAAAAGATGTCTATCTACCCTATGAACATTTTCAAATTCTTTGTATTTATAGGGAAATTTAGAAAATAAAAAAGCTGGCTCTTTTGGAGAGGGAGAAGTTCCAAATTTATATTTTGCCTTTATAAAAAGCATAACAAGGGAACTTTTTAAATATCCTTGCATATCAAATGCTATATTAAAGTTAAAGTTTCTAAAAAATTTGTAGGCTTTAAATAGATTTAATGGATTTTTTAAAAGCTTAAAATCGTATGAAATTACTAGATCTATATTAGGATTTAAATCTACTAAGTCCTTATATCTTTTATCTACAAAAAAAGTTATATGTGCACTCTTTAAAGATTTTTTTATGCTTTTTATAGCCGGAAAAGAAAAAACAATATCCCCAATTCTTGAAGGTAAAATACAAGCAACTTTAGTCATTTTTATACCTATTTTTATACTTTTTTTCTAAATATTTTGAATAAAGCTCTCTATAAAATAAAAGAAAATGCATGCTAAATATTGTTACCACGGCTGCTGGGACTATAACACTAAAATTTAAAGTAAGCTCAAAAGATAAAACAATTGCTGTTGTTGGAACATTTAAAATAGATCCTAGAAAAGCTGCTGCTCCAATAGCTGCAAAATAGCTATTTGGAAGATATATATCCGGAAGAAAATCTTTTAAAACAAGCGCATATAAGTAACCCAATAAAGCTCCAATAGAAAGAATAGGCATAAAAAGACCACCGACAGCTCCCCATCCTAAAGCTAGAGAGGTTGATAATATACGTGCAAGTAAAATTAGAAGTGCTAAGCGAAACGCAAATTCTTGGTTTTCGTAAATTAATTTTTCTATAAGTATATGCCCGGAAAATCCGGCATAAGGAGTTAACTTTAAAAGACAAGCCGTAAAAAAGCCTGCCAAAATTGCGCGAACAAAAATTTTATATTTTCCCGAAATTCCATATTTTTTCATTATTTTTTCAACTTTTTTTTCTATAGGATAAAAAATTTGTAAATTTATAGAATCTTTTACTCTTAAAAAAATTAAAGAAGCAATAACTACCAAGGGAACCATAAAAACGGAGTATAAAATATCTTGAAAAGATATGGTTCGCTGAAAGATGAAAGGGAATATATCTCCATGAAAAAAGTGGGAAGCTATGGCAAAACCAAAAACCGCAGATAAAACCATAATAAAAGAGTTTGTAAGAGATAACTCTTTTACTATAAGCTCAAGTCCAAAAACAAATCCAGTAAAGGGAGATATAAATACTGCAGCTATTCCTGCAGAAGCCCCAGCCGCAATAACAGTTCTCATCAAAGTTACCGGAATTTTTACAAGTTTACTTAAATAAAAAGCAAGTATTGCTCCAACCTCGGCACTGGGACCTTCGTTTCCAACTGCAAATCCACTGCCTATACTTATAGCTGAAGCAAAAATTTTAAGAATAACATCTTTTATACCGATAATAAGCTTTCCTTCTTCTAAAATTCTAGCTACTCGAACAACCCCATACTCTTTTATATTTTCATTTGTAATTTTTAAAAAGCTGACAATAATAGCTCCAACAATTGGAGGGAAAATTAAAATATAGAAAGGAATTTTTTTTATAGTTTTAAACGGGTCTCCGAAAAAAAATATATGCATAAAAAAATGGGTAAGTTTTAAATATATAACAATTGCGAAACCGACAGTTATCCCTATAAATACAGAATGTACTAAAACTTTTAACTCAACATTTGATAATCTTTCTCCAGGCAATAGAGTGCCTCTCGTTATTTAACAATTATTTTTGCGTGAATAGCTCCAGCTGCCTTTAAAGCTTCTATTATTGCAATTAAATCTCCGGGGGAAACTCCAAGAGCATTTAAAGTTTTTACAAGATCTTTTAAAGTGGGAGCATTCAACATAAAGATTTTTCCTTCCTGAGTAATATTTATCTCAGTTAAAGTTTTATTTGTTAAAGCCCTTAGCTCCTCTAAAAAGGCTTGGGTACTATTTCCATTTCCAAATATAAGTTTATTTATTTGAGGAATTTCTTTAACAGCTACCATAATGTTTCCGTGAGCTACGGCTACAGGATCTATTTTTACATCTTCACCCATAACCACGGTTCCTGTTCTTTCATCTATAACCACAACCGGCTCTGGATTAATATTAACTTTTAGAGATAGTATTTTATTTATTACATTTACAGGATCCTCATCTAAAGGTGGAATAACTTTTATAGTATTTAAATCTACCACTTTACAAACTTTAGCATTAAAAGCTTTATTTATAGTTTTTACAATATTATCTATTACAGTTGGATCATCTCTAAATTTTTTTAAAACAAAAATTAATCCATATCTAGGGTCAAAAATTTGATTTGGAGTTTTTTCTACAATAGCTCCATTTATTACAATACCTGTTGTTGGAAAATTTTTTTGAACCTGAGCATTTCTAGTTCCTATTTTATATCCTCCAGTAGAAACAGGACCTTGCGCTAATGCATAAATTTTATTATCTGGACCAAAAAGGGGGGTCAAAAGTAAAACGCCATTTTGCAAAGATTTTGCATCTCCAATAGAAGATACCCTTACATCTAATCTCATTCCAGGCTTTGCATAAGGGGGGAGTGTAGTTGTAACCATTACAGCTGCAACATTTTTTGATTTAAAAGTAGTAGTATCTAATTTAACATTAAAACGTCGAAGCATATTTGCGATACTATTTACTGCAGCTAAAGAAGAATCTCCAGTTCCATCTAATCCAACAACAACTCCGTATCCAACTAAATAATTTGGTTTATTTCCATATAAAGTGAGAAGCTCTTTTAAAGTGAAAGTCTTTGAAAAGGAAAATGTTATTAAACTAAAGATATATAAAAAAAAGAAAAAAATTTTTTTTAATATTTTTAACCGTCCTATCTTTACTTTTCTGCTATTAACTTTTACCATGGCCAAGCACCGGTTATAAGTCTATAGAGCCATCCAGGTGAAGTAACAACTTTGGAGTAATTACGGGTATTATATATTATTTTTAAATTAGATATTCTTGTAGAGTCCACTATATTATTTGGAGAAATATCTCTTGGAGAAACTTCTCCAGATATAGTAATTATAAGTTCTTCTCCATTAACATTATATTGTTTTTTTCCTAAAATAAATAAGTTTCCATTAGGTAAAACCTCAATAACTTTTGCAGATATATATATATTTTCTAATTTTGTAGAAAGCTTTCCACTTGAGGAAGATTGAAAATTTGTAGAGGATTGCATAGAAATTCCAGTTTTAAAGTTTAAACCTGCAACATTTTGAGTATTTACACCTAAAAAAGAATTTAAAGAATTGGAATAGCTTGGATTTTTAGAAAAACTTCGTTGGGTTTGTGTTTCTGCACTTGGAGTTTCAGATACACGAATTAAAATAATATCTCCTTTTTTCCTAGCTACAGGATAAGCATAAGGATTATCTATATAATTTTGACTAAGTAAACTTCCCGTTATTTTTGGATCTTGAGGTAAAGGGGAATAGTTTATCTTTTTAGGAGTTAAAGGAGGTAAAGTGATTACTTTAATTTTATTTTCAGGCGTAGGTTTAGGTTGCTGCTCAGAACAACCTAAAAAAAATAAAAAAAAGATACCTATAAGGAAAATATTTAATTTTTGAGAAAAATGAAATTGCATTAATTCCCCCAAGGAAAACTTATATTTTAAAACTTTTAAATATATTATACGGAAAAATATAAAGGATAATGTTAAAAGTTTAAAGAAGAGAAAAAAGAGATATAGGAAAAGAAAAGTAAGGGGGAACACCCCCCTTATAAGTTAAGGATTTATTGTGGTTACATATTTAAATTCACCATTTTCAACTTTTTTAACAACTGCAGGTTTTACAGCATTTCCGTTTTTATCGATAGTAATGTTACCGGTTACACCTGGGAAGTTTTTGGTGTTTGCAATAGCATCTCTAATTTTCTCTTTATCTAAAGAATTTGCTCTTTTTATGGAATCAACTGCAACAAAATAAGCGTCAGCTCCAAGAGCTGCTAAAGAGTTTAATTCTTTATGATAAGTTTCGTGATATTTTTTTACAAACTCTTTTCCAAGTTTTGTAGAAATAGATTTTTCATCAAAGTGAGTTGTAAAGTAAAGACCTTCTACTGCTTTTCCACCTATCTTTACAAGCTCTGGAGCTTCAGCTCCATCTCCAGATAAAATTTTTGCTTTTATTCCAAGTTGTCTTGCTTGTCTTGCAATTAAGGCAACTTCTCTATAATAACCTGGAACATAGATGACATCTGGATGAAGATATTTTATAACGGTTAAAATTCCTTTAAAATCTGTTTGACCGGATTTATATGGAAGTATTCTTATAACTCTTCCACCCATTTTTTCAAAAGCTTTTTTAAAGGATTTTGCAAGACCAACTGAGTAGTCTTGAGCTATATCCATAATTATTACTGCAGTTTTTGCATGAAGATTATTTCTTGCAAATTTTGCAGCAACGTATCCTTGAAATGGATCAATAAAACAAACTCTAAATACATATTTTTTTCCTTTTGTTACTAGAGGATTTGTAGAAGAAGGAGAAATCATAGGAGTTTTATTTTTTTCAGCAACGGTACTCATAGCTATAGAGTTAGAAGATGCTACCGCTCCTAAAATAACTTTAACGTTATTTTGTGTAATTAAACGAGAAGCTGCATTTGCACTTTCCGCTTTATCCCCACGGTTATCCATTAAAATTAAGTTTATTTTATAGGTTTCTCCGTTAATTTTTACTGTTGGTTCAATTTGGTGAGCAAGTTTAATTCCTTCCCAAGTTTGTTGTCCGAAAGCAGAAATAGGCCCTGTCATTGGTAAAACTACACCTACATTAACTTGTTTCATAGCAAAAGCTAAACTTAAATTAAAGATTAAAATAGCAAAAAGCTTAAAAATTTTTTTCATTTTCATACCTCCTAAAAGTCCATCTTAAGGGTAAAATAAAAGCAATTG
Source organism: Aquificota bacterium (assembly GCA_027002265.1). Lineage (GTDB taxonomy): Bacteria > Aquificota > Aquificia > Desulfurobacteriales > DQVG01 > DQVG01. The sequence continues at coordinate 47,441 of JAMOTM010000056.1, forward strand.
TATTATATTATAACACTAAAAAAATTGCTAAAATTTTAAACGTATAGTATTTTGCTTTTTTTATCGGAGGCTTTTTTATGAAATATTTTGTCGGAATAGATATTGGTTCTACTACAATAAAAACTTGCGTTTTGGATAAAAATAAAAATTTAGTTTATAGCTCTTATAAAAAGCATGAAGCCAAGCAAATAGATAAGTTAATTGAAGAACTTAAAATATTAAAAGAAAAATTTAAGGATAATTTAGTTTTAACTTTTACTGGTTCTGGAAGTTTTGATATTTCAAAAGTTCTAAATGCTAATTTTCTTCAAGAGGTAAACGCTTTAACACTTGCTGTAGAAGATGTTTTTAATAAGGAAGTTTCAAGCGTTGTAGAACTTGGTGGACAGGATGCAAAAGTTTTAATTTTTGAAGATGGTTCTACTTTCACGTCTATGAATGATAAATGTGCTGGAGGAACTGGAGCAACTATAGAAAGAATAATAAGAAAACTAAATTTATCTTTAGAAGATGTAAAAAAAATTAATTTCTTTGAAAGAAAAATATATCCGGTAGCTTCTAAATGTGGAGTTTTTGCAGAAAGTGATATTAATTCTCTTCAAAAGCTTGGGGTCCCAAAAGAGGATTTAATAGCTTCCTTATTTAATGCTATTGTTCTTCAAAATCTAAATATTTTAACTAGAGGAAGAATTCTAAAGCCAAAAGTTTTACTTTTAGGAGGACCTCATTTTCTTTTTAAAGCTTTAAGACAAGCTTGGATAAAAAATTTATATAAAGTTTGGAGGGAAAAAGGATTTGTAAATTCCTTAGAAGAATGCTTTGAACTTGTTTTATGTCCAGAAAATGCCTATATATATCCGGCTTTAGGATGCGCTTTGTATGCTTTAGAAAATAATTTTGAAACTACAAAGTTTTCTATAAAGGAGCTTTTAAATTATAAAAAGGAATATTTTGAAAAATTAAAAAAGGAAACTTCACAAGAAGGTTTAATTTCTAAAAAAGAGTATGAAGAATATAAAAAGCTTTATCCAGACCTTCCTAAAGATGAAATTTATAAAAAAATATATTTAGACTTTAAAAAAAAATATTCTCCTAAAGGTAAAGAACTAGAGAAGCTCCCAGAAACTGTAGAAATCTTTATTGGAATAGATGGTGGATCAACTTCAAGTAAGCTTATTGCAATAGATAAAAATAAAAATGTTGTAGCAAAAGCTTATAGAATTTCAAAAGGTAATCCTTTAGAAGATATTAAATATCTATTTAAGGATTTAAAAGCTTCTTTAGAAAAAAAAGGAGTAAAAAACATAAAAGTTTTAGGTGTTGCTACTACTGGATATGCAAAGGAAATGTTAAAAGAAGCTCTTTGTGCAGATTTAGCTTTGGTAGAAACTGTGGCTCATACAAAAGGGGCCTTGTCCTTTTTTGAAGATATAGACGTTATTTGTGATATTGGCGGTCAAGATATAAAAATAATTTTTTTAAAAAACAAAAAAGTTTATGATTTTAAACTAAATACTCAATGTTCGGCTGGAAATGGTTTTTATCTTCAAAGCACTTGTGAAAGATTTGGCTATAAAATAGAAGAATATGAAAAAATTGCTTTTAAAGCTGAAAAAGCACCTAAATTTAACGTAGGATGTGCGGTATTTTTAGAGCAAGATATTGTTAATTTCCAAAGAATGGGTTGGGAACCAAAAGAAATCTTAGCTGGCCTTGCAAAGGTATTACCTTTAAATGTTTGGATATATGTTGTCCAAGAGCATAATTTAGAAAAGTTTGGAAAAAGATTTTTACTTCAAGGTGGAACCCAAAGAAATTTAGCTGCAGTCAAAGCTCAAGTTGATTTTATCAAGTCCTCAGTTAAAGATGCAGAAGTTTTTGTTCATCCTTTTACTGGAGAAGCTGGAGCTTTGGGAGCAGCTTTAGAAATCAGAGAAAAATATTTAAAAGAAAATTTTGAGAGCTCTTTTATAGGTATAGATGAAGCTATCAATTTAAAATTTGAAGTAGAAACTTCTCCAAAAACAGTGTGTAATTATTGTCCTAACAGATGCCTGAGAACATTTATTACTTTTGAAAGAAACAATAAGAAACATTTGTTTATAATTGCTCCCTGTGAAAAAGGTCAAGCTGAAAGTTTAAAAGAATTTAAAGATATAAATAAAAAGCTTTTAGAAATTGAAAAAGAAAATCCAAACCTTGCGAAGGAAGCTTTAAAGCACCTTTTTAAAGTACCAAAAATAAAAAATTCAAAACTTAAAGTAGCTATTCCAAGAGTTTTGAACATGTACTCTTTAGCTCCTTTCTTTATAGGATTTTTTGAAAATTTAGATATTGAAATTGAGTTTTCCCCCTATACAAATGAGAAATTAAAAGAAGAGTATTTAGTAGGAGGAACTATAGATCCGTGTTTCCCAAGTAAAATAGCACTAGCTCATACTAGGTATTTACTTGAAAATAGTGATGCTCCAATAATATTTTTTCCAAAAATTCAATACTTACCGACATTTTTGGAAAATACCTTAGATTCCAAAGCCTGTCCTACTGTAACGGCAACTCCTATGCATGTTTATGCATCTCTAACTTTAGAAGAAGATGTATTTAAAAAGAAAAATAAAATATTTTTAGATCCTCTTTTAGACTTTAAGCATAAAAATGTTTTAGAAAATTTTCTTTTTGAAACTTTTCAAAAGTTTGGATATAAAAAAAATCAAATAAGGGAAGCTATTTCATATGGATTTTTAAAACAAAAAGAATATATGACTACTATGCAAAATTTAGGTAAAAATGTTTTTAAACTTTTAAAAGAAAAGAATAAAATAGGTGTGGTTTTACTTTGCAGAAGCTATCACTTGGATCCGGGAATTAATCATCAAATTCCAGATGAAATTCAAAAAAGAGGCTACCCTATTTTAACCATAGAAAGTTTACCTTTAGATGAAGCTCCCACTTTAAGTATTCAAGATGTTTGGCAAACAAGTTATAGTGAAAATTCTAATAGGAAAGTCTGGGCAGCAAAGTATGTGGCCTCTAAAGATTTTTTAGCTGCAGTTGATTTATCTTCTTTTAAGTGTGGACATGATGCGCCTATTTTAAGAGTTGTGGAAGAAATTTTACATTCTAGTAATACTCCTTATTTTGCCTTTCATGAGCTTGATGAAAATAAACCTACAGGTAGTATAAAAATAAGAGTAGAAACTTTGGATTACTTTTTAAAAGAGCTTCAAAGAGAGAAAAATAAACTTTACGTTTAAAATTTTTACTTTTATTTTAAGTAGTATAATTAATTTTCACTAAACTTAAGTGGGGAACTTTTATGAAACGTCAAAGAAATTTAAAATTATCTTCTAATAAATGTCCTATATATCCTTGTAGGTTTATAAATATATTAAACATACCTAAAATAAAATCTTTAATAGAAGATATTTTTTGCTTTGCCGAGTATACAGATTGCCAAAGATTTCTAAGACATCAAATGCATTTGGAAGTTCCCGAAGATTTATGGCCTATAGAAAGAATTTCAATCTCTGAAGTTTTAAAAAATATAGGTTTTTCTTTTGGAAAGGAAATAGAAAGATATAAAAGATTTTTTCAAAAATTTAAAAAAAGTGAATATTTCAAAAATGTGATTTTGAAAACTTTAACTTCTATAGAAAAGGGAATCTATAATAAAAGATTGAATTTTTTTAGAGCATTTTTTGAAAAATACTACGAGGAATTATTTATAAAAAAATTCAATAATCGATTCTTTTTAAAAATGGCATATTTAATTTTAAAAGAAAATATAGATGAAGCTATTTTCGACTCATCCTTTTTGGTCTATTCTACCTTTCTTTCAGAAAATATGTATCTTTGGAGTTTGCAAAATATTAAAAATTCTATTCTTAGAGCAAGGATTTTATCAAGCTTTACAAAATTAAACACTTTAGCTTTAATCTTTATAAAAAGGAACGTAAAATTAATTAAGGAAATTGAAGAAATAAAAAAAACAAGAACTTATATTTTTAATATAAAAAACGAACTTTATATAGATCCTCTTACTAAGGTTTTAAATAGAAGATTTCTAGAAAATTATAAGGATGACATTTTAAAAAATTATTCTCATATTTTAGTTTTAGACATAGATCACTTTAAAAAGATAAATGATACATATGGTCATCAAATTGGAGATTTAGTTTTACAAAGTGTATGTAAAATATTAAAAAAGCTTTTAAGAAAAAAAGATTTAATTATAAGATATGGTGGAGAAGAATTTATTTTGGCTATAAATGTACCTGATGATGAAACAGCTCTAAAAGTAGCAGAAAGAATTAGAAAAGCTATAGAAAATACCTTAATTACTATAAATGATGATAAAATTAGAATTACAGTTTCCATTGGAATATCTAAAATAAATCCAAACAAATCTTTTGAAGAAATTTTCTTGCTTGCAGACAAAGCTTTATATGAAGCAAAAAGAAGTGGAAGAAATAAAGTAGTTTTTAAAAAGGAGTTTGAGGAATCTTATTAATATGCTGAAAAATTTAGTTTTTTTATTTTTTTTATTCCAATGCGGATACTCTCAAACTCTAAGTATAAAAAATCAAAATATATCTACACAAGATATAAATTCTATCTATAAACATTATAAAAATAAAGATACAAATTACTTTTTAAATAATACTTACTTTTTTAAAAGTAAAACTTTTTCAAAAATTTTTATAAAAACATTTCCTTTAAGCTATACAAACGAAAAAGATTTAAATAAAATTTTAAAATTATACTCCCAGGAAAAAATTGCATGTAATTTATTTTTTCTTCTTAATAAACCTATAAGTGAAAACATAAAGAAAAAAATAGAGAAAATTCTTTTTCTTTACTGTCCCTATGAACCTTATGTAAAATCTTTTAAAAATCGTTTTAACTTTTTGGAAGATATATACAAACGAGCTAAACTTCTTTTTAAAAATAAAGAGTTTCAAGATGCCTTTTATTATGCAAAAAAATTACCCCTAAACCAAGATAAATATCTTTATTTAAAAGCGAGAATTTACTATGCAAATAGAAAAAGAAAACTTGCAGTAAAATTTATGGAAAAAATATCTGAAGATTCTAAATACAAAATAAAAAAATATTACTTTCTAAGTTTATGGAAAAAAAATCCTGCAGATAAACTTTATTATTTTAACAAACTTTTAAAAACTCAAGATAAAATAAGGATAAACATAGTTTTAAATGCGCTTTTAAATAACGCCTTTTATAGTGATAATGAAACTTATTTTGAAACTCTTTTAAATATTTCAAAAAAAGTAAATAAAAATCTCTATGGGATATATGGATTTAAAGATGCATATCTCTTTGGGGATTATAAAAAAGCGAAATTTTACCTATCTTTTATAAAGGATAAAAATAAAAAAAACTTATATACTCTTTTTCTTTATAACTCTTTTGGGAAAAATTATAATTTAAAAAGTTTTTTAAATAATTTTACAAATTACAATAAATATAAAATTATTTTAGAACCTCCAAAAAAAATTTATTCTAGAGAGCCAAAAATTTCTGATATAAAAAATCCTACTTTAAAAAAATATTTAAAAAAAGATAAAAAATTCACAGAAGTTTTATTAGAGCTTTATAAATTTCCAAAGTTAGATAAGGCTATTACCTATTACTTTTTGGGAGATTATTACTCTGCTATAAAATACAGCTATAGGTACTTGAATCAGCAAAAAAATAAGCCTTTTATTATAAGGCTTGTTTACCCAAGAGGTTATAAGAATAAAATAAAAAAATATTTAAAACTTTATAATTCTTCTTTACCTGAAAATTATATTTATGCTTTAATTAGAAAAGAAAGCCTTTTTAACAAAAATGCAGTTTCTTGGGCCGGAGCTAGAGGTCTTATGCAGATAATGCCTTTTACAGCAAAATTTATATCAAAAAAACTTAAAATAAAATATAACTTATATAATTTAACTCAAGTTGATTATAATCTAAAACTTGGAATTTGGTACGTAAATTACTTAAGCAAAAGATTAGAAAATTTAGCTTTAGTATCTGGAGCATATAATGCAGGAATATATAATATCTATCGCTTCTTAGGAAATGACACTCCTTGCTATAACACCTTAGAATTTATAGAACTTGTAGAAATGTTTGTAAGATATCCTGAGACAAGAAATTACATTTTAGAAACATTAAAAAATTTATACATATATAACGCAATTTATAAACGAGAGGGAAATCATGAAATTACTTGCACCATCTCTCCTTAGTGCAAATTTTGCGAATCTAGAAAAGGAAATTGAAACTGTTGAGGCGGCCGGGGCGGATCTTCTTCATGTAGATGTTATGGATGGGCATTTTGTCCCAAATATTACTATCGGTATTCCAGTAGTAGAAGCTATTTATAAAGTTACAAAATTACCTTTAGATGTTCATTTAATGATAGAAAATCCAAGTAGATATATTAAAGATTTTATCAAGGCTGGTGCAAGTTATATTTCTTTTCATGTTGAAGCGGAAAAACACATTCATAGAACCTTAAGCTTTGCTAAGGAAGAAGGAGCCAAAGTGGGTTTAGCTCTTAATCCTGCAACACCTTTATATCTTATAGAGGATGTTTTAGAACTTTTGGATTTTGTTTTGATAATGACTGTAAACCCAGGTTTCGGGGGACAAAGATTTTTAGATTTTACTTTAAGAAAAATAAAAAAGCTAAAATCTTTGATAAGAGAAAAAGAACTTAAAACCTTAATAGAAGTAGATGGAGGCATAAAGCTTGAAAATGTAAAAAAAGTTTTAGAAGCTGGAGCCGATATTATTGTTTCTGGATCAGGTATCTTTAAAAATCCGAAGGAAAATACAAAAAAATTTAAAGAAATCCTAAAAAGATATTAAATAACATAAAATCCGCGAGGTTAAAGATGAAAGCCGAAAAAACAAATTTTGTGAAAATGTGGATAAAAAATTATTTAAATGAAGTTGGAAGCTTTGTAGGAACTTGGAGCGAACTTTCAAGACATACAAATGCTTCTGCAACTGTTATAAAAAAAGCGGTAGAAGAACTTGAAAAAGAAGGTTTTTTAAAAGTATCTTCCAAAAAAGGAAAAGGGGTTATTTTAGAAAAAAAATCTTCTCAGGAAACTTCCTTAGAACAAACGTTTTCCCCTTTAGAAGAAAAATACTACGAAAAGCTTTTAAATAAACCCTTGAAAATTGTATTTAAAGATGCATCTTATTTAACTGGTATCTTAAAAGATTTTTCTCCACATACTATAAAACTTTTTAATTTAGATACTCGTTCTGAGATAGACATAGATAAAAATAAAATTGCTTATATTGTAATTGATAAAACTACACTTTAAGGGGGAAAAATGATTACAAAAAAAACTTTAAGAGATGTTTATTTTGATTTTGTAAAACTTTTAGAGGAAAAACAAAAAATTGTAGTTTCTTCAGAAGAGCTTTCAAATATTTTAGATACAACTCCATTGGTAGTAAATATTCTTATTAAAGCTTTAAAAAACTCAAAAGAAATTTCTCTTATAGAAAAAGGAGATATATACGAGATTTCACCCATATATAGAATAAAAGATTTTGATAAAGTTTTAAAAGATATTTTAAAATCTTCTAAAGAAGAAAAGGATAGTAAAGAAAAAGAAATAATTTCTGAAAATTCTAAAGTTGAAACAAGTCAAACTGAAAAAAGTGTAAAACTAAAAAAAGAAAATTTAGTTAAATTTAAATTAAAAAATAATGAAGTTCTACAAGGAGAATTCATAGAGGAAGATGAAAAAATAGTTTGTCTAGATTCTCAAAAATATAGATATTTAATTTATAAAGATAATATCTTAGAAAGGGAAAATGTAGAAAATGTCTGATTTAGGTCTGCCTGAAATTGAAAAGGAAATAGAAAATAATAAATATTTTAAAAAAGTAGAAAATGATTTATTTATAAAATATTATTATAGAGCTAACTTGCCATCTATTTTTGATTCTCCCTTAAAAAGGGAACTTCGAGGTATTACTTTTTCAAAGAAAGAAAAAGATCTTGTAGCTCGCCCTTATCATAAGTTTTTTAACATAAATGAACATGAGGAAACTAAAGAGGATAATCTAAATAATAAAAATTTTATAGCTAGAGAAAAACTAGATGGAAGTTTAATTTATTTTTGTTTTTATAAAAATAAACTTCATGCTTTTACTCAAAGACGTTTTGAAAATGAATATACTCAAAAAGCATGGGAAATTATAAATAAAAATAAAAAACTTTTAAAATTTATAGAAAATTTAACTCAAAAAGGTTATACTCCACTTTTTGAACTTATCTCTCCAGATTTTCAAATTGTTATTCCATACAAAGAAGATAAACTTATTTTAACTGAAATAAGAGAAAACAAAACTGGAAAATATGTTTTAGAAAATTTTGAAAATGAAATTAAAGAAAATAATATCCTTCTTCCAAAAAAATACTTTTTCAATTTAAAAGAAGCAAAAGATTTTTTAGAAAATAAAGATAATATAGAGGGTTTAGTTTTAAAAGATATAAATTCTTATAAAAACACGTATCCTAATTTCCCTTTATTTGTAAAATTGAAATCTCCATGGTACTTAGAAAAACACTATGCTACTTCTTATCTTTCTAATATTCCAGTTCATAAACTGTTTTTAAATTACATTCAAAACAAATTAGATGATATTTTTTCAAATGTTTTAAATTCTTCTTTAAAAGAAAAAAAGTTAAAAGAACTAAAACCCTATGTAGAATTTTTTGAATTTCTTTTAGAAAATTTAGAAAAAATATCAAAAAATATAGAGAAATTTGAAAACTGGAAGGAAAAAAAGAGTTTTATAGATAAAGCTTTGGAAGATCTTTTAAAGAAAATAGAAAAAAAGTACAAAATCACTTTTCCAAAAGAAATACTTTTAGAAACTGTATATGCTATTATTAACAAGTCAAACTATGAAGAAAATTTAGGTTTAAAAATATACAGTCTTATGAAAAAAGGGAAGCTCAAACTTTAGGGGGATTTTATGGAACTTAAAGTATCTTTAAAAAATATAACTTTAAAAACTCCATTTTTACTTGCTTCCGGAACCTGTGGATTTGGTTTAATTTTTGAAAAATTTTTTGACGTAAAGGAAACTGCAACTGTAATTACAAAAGGTTTATCTTTAAATCCAAATCCTGGAAATCCTCCTCCACGTTTATATGAAACTTATGCAGGACTTTTAAATAGTATTGGCCTTGAAAATCCAGGTGCAGACACGTTTTTAAAAGATATAGCTCCCAAGTTAGAAAAGAAAAAAATACCTTACATTATAAATATATATGGAAAGGATATAGATGAATTTATTAAACTTGTAGAAAAATTAAATAAAACCCAAGCTTTAGCATATGAAGTTAATGTTTCTTGTCCTAATGTTAAAAAGGGCGGACTTGCTTTTGGCCAAGATCTAGATACTTTAAAAACTCTATTAAAGGAAATAAAAAAAGTTTCTAAAAAAGAACTTATAGTAAAGCTTTCTCCTAATGTTTCGGATATAAAACCTTTTGTAAAGGTATGCCTAGATGAAAACATTTTTAATATTACAGTAGCAAATACTTACTTAGGAATGGCGGTAGACCTAAAAAACTTTAAGCCTCATTTTAAAAGAATTTATGCCGGATATTCGGGACCAGCCATAAAGCCTTTAACTTTAAGATTTGTTTATGAAGCAAGTAAAGTTTCCGAAAAAGCAAACATTATTGCAAGTGGTGGTATAACTACCTTTAAAGATGTCTTAGAATATTTCCTTGTAGGTGCAAAAGCTGTTCAACTTGGAAGCATTTTATTTAGAGATTCAAAGGCTCCAGCTAAATTTAAAGAAAGTTTAAAAGCATATATCAAAAGTTTGAATTTAAATACTTTTGAAGAACTTCTTGAGTTTTTTAAGGAAAAAAGAAAAGCATGGGAAGTTTAAGTTTAAATCAAAAAATATTTTTATATTTAAATTCTTTTACCGGTAAAAATAAAATTTTAGATTTTTTCTTTGTGTGTTTAGCAAAGTACTCACCTTATATTTTTATTTTTTATGAGTTTTACCTATATTTTTATAAAAAAGAAAAAGATAAAGCTTTATTTGCCTTTTACTCTGCCACTTTGGGAATAATTATAAGTAAAACTATTTCCCTTTTTTATTTTCATAATCGTCCCTTTATGGATAAACTTGGAAGACTTCTTATTTATCACTCGCCAGATAGCTCTTTTCCTTCAGATCACACTACTTTTATGTTTTCTTTAGCTTTTTCCTTTTACTTTTTTAAAGTCCCCCATAGAAATTTATTTTTTCTTTTGGCTTTTCTAGGAAGTATAGCTAGAGTTTTTGTAGGAGTTCACTATCCTTTTGATATTCTTGGAGGATTACTTGTTGGTTTTTTTAGCGCCTATATTATTTTTAGATCCCAAAGCTTATTTTCAAAATTAAATAAAATAATAATTAACTTAGAAGAAAATTTAACTAAATTTTTAATTTGGAAAAAAAATGCTAAATCTAAATAAAAATGTAGTAGCTATAAGTTTAGTAAGCTTTTTTACAGATTTTTCTAGTAGTATGGTAACTACAATTTTGCCGCTGTTTATTGTTTATATTTTAAAAGAAGATGTAGATAAGCTTGGATATATAACCGGTATTGCTACCTTCACTTCCTATATTTTTAGAATTCTTTTTGGTTATCTTTCCGATAAATATAATAAAACTAAACCGTTTTTAATCTTTGGATATTCGATTTCTACATTTACAAAACCTCTTTTTGCATTTTCTCATTCTTGGAAAGATATAGCCCTTTTAAGAAGCATAGAAAGACTTGGAAAAGCAATAAGAAGTGCTCCAAAAGATGTTTTAATTTCTTTTTATTCAAAAAAAGAGTCTGGAAAAGCGTTTGGTTTTCAGAAAATGTTAGATATGGCTGGGAACATGTTTGGAGCTTTAAGTGTATTTTTAATCTTATATTTTTTTGGAAAAACAGAAAATATTTTTAAAAGTATTTTTCTTTTAACTATAATTCCAGGTTTAATTGCGCTTCTTATTCTTCTTTTTTTTGTAGAGGATATTAAAAAAGATAAAAAAGAAAAAAGAAAAAAGATTTCTTTAAAGGAGGAAAATTATTTTATTTACCTTATTTTATTTTCCTACTTTTTTTCTATGTTTTTTATGTTAAAAAAACCTTTCTTTATTGTAAAGGCGAAAGATTTTATAGATATAACTTATATTCCACTTTTAGTAATTCTTTTATATTTTATTCAAAGCATAAGTAGCTATATTTTTGGAGTAAGTATAGATAAATATGGCTGGGCTCCATTTTTTATTTTATCTTTAGTATTTGGAATTTTATCAATTATTTTTTTGAGTTTTGGAAAAATAATTTTCGCTTTTGTTTTTCTCGCATTATTTCTTATTGCCTCTACTAATTCTATTAAGGTTTTTATTTCAAAACATTCAAAAAATAAAGGTATCATTTTTGGAATTTTTTATGCGGGAACTGCTATTTTTTCTTCCTTAGGTGCTATAGTAACTGGAATAATTTGGAAAAATTTTGGATTTAAAATGGCTACTAAATTTTCTATTTTTGGGCTAATTTTTACTTTATTTTTTTCAATTTTCGTTTTAAGATTTTTTATTATTAAAAATAAACTAGAGGTTAACCATGAATGAACTTAGTAGAAAAAAGAAATATTTTGAAGCTTTAAAAAATTTAGATATTTTGAAAATTGAAAGTAATTTTGAGGTCATAAAAAGTGAGGAAGAAAAGGAAGATTCAAGGGTAGTCTTTAAAATAAAAATATCTTTAAAAGATGGTTTAGAAGTAAGCTCCCACGGAGAAGCTGAGCTTAAATCAAAAAATGCATTTAGATTAGCTGAAACAAGAGCCTTTTTAAGGGCTTTGGAGATAATATATGCTTTAAAAGGTTTATCTTTTAAAGTTAAAGAAGAAAAGCAAAAAAGTGCTGAAAATAGAGGTCCTTCAAAAAAACAAATAGGTTATCTTAAACACCTTGCAAAGAGTTTGGGAAAAGATTTGAAAGATGAGGAAATAAAAAATTTAAATGAAAAGGAAGTTAGAGTTTTAATTGAAAAATATAAAAAAGAACTTGAGGAGAAAAAATGAAAATAGCTATATGTTCAGATAGTCACGATCGAATGGACAAAATTTTAAAGTTTGTAGATTTTGTTATAAATAAAAAAGTAAATTTAGTTATTCATCTTGGAGATTTTGTCGCTCCATTTACTTTTAAATTTGGCTTTAATAAACTAAAGGAGCACAACATTTCCTTTTTAGGAATTTTTGGAAACAATGATGGGGAAGTTTTCGGATTATTAAAAACATGTTATGGAGAAATTTATAAGCCACCTTATTTTTGTGAAATATTTAATAAAAAATTTCTTCTTATGCATGAACCTTATTTTGTGGAAAATTTAAGTTTAAAGGATGTAGATTATATTCTTTATGGCCACACTCATAAACAAGATATAAGAAAAAAGGAAAATTACACGATAATAAATCCAGGAGAACTTTGTGGCTATTTAACAAAAAAAGCAAATTTTGTAATTTTGGATTTAGAAAATAACAAAATAGAAAAAGTAGAAGTTTAAGATAGGTAGTTAAATGGAGGTCTTCTTAAAATGATAAAGGAAATATCTCCTATAACAAGAATAGAAGGTCACCTTAAAGTAGAGGTAGAGACCTCTCAAAATGTGGTAAAAAAAGCAAAAATAGTTGGGGAAATGTATAGAGGTATAGAAAAAATTGTTGAAAATAGGCATTTTATGGATCCCATAAGAATAGTTCAAAGAGTTTGTGGACTTTGCTGTGAAGTTCATGGACTTGCTTCATGTAAAGCTATTGAAAACGCAATAAATGCTCCAGTTGAACCAAATGGAGACAAAATAAGAGATTTAATTATTTGTTTGAATATAATTAATGATCATTCTCTACATTTTTATCAATTAACTTTACCCGATTATATAGATTTTAGCGTTTTAGAAAATGTTCCTCTTTTTTTAAAAAATCCTCCTAAAGCTCCAGATTTAATTAGGGATAAAATAGTTGCAAAAAAATTTTTAAAAAAATATTTAGATTCCTTTAAATTAAGAACTAGAGTTTGTCAAGGAATTGCTATCTTAGGAGCTAAAACTCCATTTGCTCACGCCATTTTAGTAGGTGGAGTTTCTACGAATATAAGAACAGATGATGTAGGATTTTTTGTATCTTTACTAAATGATGTAAAAGACTTTTTAGAGGAATATAAAAAAGATATTTTATTTTTAGCGGAAAACTTTAAACATTTATTTGATATAGGAAAAGGCCCTGGAAATTACCTTTCAGTTCCTCACTTATATGTTCCGGGTAAAGTTTTAATAAATGGAAAAGAAGAAGAATTTGATGTTTCTTATGTTACGGAAGATGAACCTAAATATGGATTTATAAAAACTCCAAGATATAAAGGATATGTAGTTGAAACAGGCCCTTTAGCTGAATGTATTTTAACGAAAAATAAAGAGTTTTATGATTTATTAAAGAAATTAAATGTTCCAAAAGAAAAAGCTAACTCCTTAATGGGACGGCTTCTTGCAAGATATGTAGATAGCTTAATGGCTTATAGATATGCAAAAGATCTTGTAGATAGTATTTTGGCAAAAGGAAATAATATTTATTGGAAAGATCCAAAGGGACTTTATGAAGGAGAAGGTTATGGTTTTGTAAAAGCTCCAAGAGGAGCTTTAATTCATTATATAAAAATTCAAGATAGTAAAGTGAAAAAATACTCTATTATTTCTCCATCTACTTGGAATTTTTCTGCAGGTGGTCCTGTAGAAATAGCTTTAAAGGGATGCCCGGTAGAAAGTGAAGATTTAGTAAATGTAGGAAGAATAATAAGAAGCTTTGATCCATGTACAGCGTGCTCTATTCAGTAGGAAATTAATTTTTATAAAATAAATTTAAAATGGAAACTTAAAACTAATAAGTTTATTGGACGAAAATAATAAAAAAAATTTTTGGGATAAGGGGTCTTTTTAGGAGGAAATAAAAATGAAAACTACTCGAAGAGAACTTTTAAAATATTTAGGTAGCTTAGCTGCTCTTTTAGGACTTCCAAAAAGTGTGGGAAAAGCTTATGCTGAAACTTTACGAAAACTTAAGGAAGGAAAAACTAAAATAATAATTATTTCTGGTCAGGCTTGTTCAGGATGTATTTTATCTGCAACTTATTCGGATGGTCCTTTTTTTGATGATTTAGTTATTATGATAAAAAATATTTTACATCCAACTTTAGCAGCTTCTCAGGGGAAAAATTTTATAAAAGAACTTTATAAAGTTATAGATGAAGGAGATTATATTTTAACTACGGAAGGTGCTGTTCCGGGAGAGGAAAAGTACTGTGAATTTGGTGGAAAACCTTATTCTGAAATTCTTTTAGATGCAGTAAGAAATGCTAAATTTTTAGTAAATATGGGGACATGTGCCTCTTATGGGGGTGTCCCTGCAGCAAAAGGTAATCCTACAAAAGCTATGAGTGTGCCCGAGTTTTTAAAGAAAAACGGTGTAAATATTCCTTATGTAAATGTTCCAGGATGCCCAGTTAGAAGCGATAGAATACTTGCAACTTGGCTTTATATAGCAACTTTTGATAAGCTTCCTCCTATAAATCAAAAAATTAATGCTCCAAAAATGTTTTATGAAGATATTATTCACTATAACTGCGAAAGATATCAGTACTTTACTCAAGATATATATGCTAAAAAACCTGGAGATAAATTTAAATGCCTTTTGGCCCTTGGATGTAGAGGACCTATAACTTATGGAGATTGTTCTTATAAACGCTGGAACTGTGGAAAAAATTATTGTATAGCCGCCGGAACACCTTGTATAGGTTGTTCTAATCCAAAATTTCCTTTTGATAAGCCAATTTATACATCTCCACAAGAAGTTTTAAAAGGTTTAAAGATTCAATAAGAGGGTGAGGAAAAATGAGATTAAAGTATTTATTACCCGGAATATCTTTTGTAACTTTATTGATTTTAGCAATAATTTTCTTCATATATTCTCAATATTCCATAAATTCCATAAAAAAAGAAAATATCAACTTAGCTAAAGCTTTAGGTAATACTGCTTTTAGTAGTGCTTATGATTCTTTACGAAAAGGTAATATGGTACTTTTTGATCATATTTTAAAGTCTATTGCTTCTCAAAAAATTATTCGTGAGTTTAGTTTAGCAGATAAAAATGGAGTAATAGAATACTCTTCAAATCCATCTTTACTTGGAAAAAAAATCAATATTGAAGAAATAAAAAAGAAATTTAAAATAAAAGAATTAAAACCAGAAACAATGTATTTAACTTTAGATAAAAATGAGAAAGCAACTTTAGTTTTTAAAGCTATAAAAACAATTCCTTATTGTATTAGATGTCATACTACCTGGAAGCTAGGAGAAATAAATTCCTATTATATTTTAAAAGTAGATGCAAGAAATATATTAACCGTAATAACTACAACCCGACTAGTGAACCTTCTTTACTTACTGGCAGCTATTGTTATTTTATTTATCACTTTATTCATTTTAAATCACCAATTTATCAGACCTCTTGAAAAAGTGAAAAGTGCTTTAAATGAAATTTCTAAAGGAAATCTGAAAGTTAAACCTAAAATCTATGTAAATAACGAAATTCAGGAGGTTGCAAGAGCATTAAATAGAACTTTAAAAAATATAAATTTTATATTTTCTCAAATAAATGAGTTTGCAGAAAATGTAAATAAAGGTAATGTTTTTGTAAATATAGATTATGGACAAACTCAAGGAGATTTTAGGGCTACCTTAGAAAAATTAAATGAAATAGTCAAAAATCTTCAAAAATTTGTGAAAGGATTAGAAGATGTTTTAAATAAAATTGAATCTATGAACATAGGAGTAAGTGTAAATGGAGCTTCTGCTCGGGGAAATTTAATAAAGATTTATGAGTATTTCCAAAAGGTATTTAATGATCTTAAAGAAACTATAGAAACAGTAACTAAATCTATAAAAGAACTTTCTAGCAAACTTGCGGAAGGAGAATTTGAAACCGAGGATCCCCTTAAATATAAAGGAATATGGCAAGATATTGTTATATCTTTAAATGCTATTGTAAATAGTATTGAAAAAGTAACTACCTATTTAAAAAGAATTCTTGAAGATACTATAAATGGAAAATCTTCTCAAATTGATATAGAAGAGTTTAAAGGAATTTATAGAGAAATTATTGAAAATCTTTTAGATTTTCAAAATAAACTTAAAGAAGCAATTAAAGAAGTTCAAAATATTTCTAAAGCTATTGCAGATGGTAATTTTGATACATCTTTAAATACAGCTAGTTTACCACCGGCTCTATTACCAATAGGAGAGGCTGTGGAAGATATAAAAAATAATATTAACCGTGTTATTGTTGCTCTTGATAAAGCTATTAAAAAAATGGCCATGGGAGATTTATCTGTTCGTATAAATGAAAACGAATTTAAAGGTAAGTATAAAGAAATTGCCAAAATGTTTAATTATGGAGTTAGACAGCTTGCTCAAGCCATTGCAGTTTCTTTATCTACTTTTGAACTTATTGGTGAAAGAGTAGAAAAAACAATTCAGGAACTTATGAAAACCATAAATACCTTCAACATGCAAAATAAAAAGACTGAAGAAATTTCTCAGGAAATCCTACGTCTTATTGACGTTCTAAGGAATTTAAAGAAAGAAATGGATAGGGTAAAACAAATTTCCAGGGTTACCGAGGAAGATTTAGTGAAAACTCAGGAATCCTTTGAACATATTGCAAATATTCTTAAAACCCGTCTAGAAGAACTTGATAAGATCGTTGATATTATTCTTTCTATTTCTGAGCAAACAAATTTACTTGCCTTAAATGCGGCAATTGAAGCGGCCCGTGCTGGAGAAATGGGAAGAGGTTTTGCAGTAGTTGCAGATGAAGTTAGAAAGCTCTCAACTCAAGTTTCCGAACAAGCTAATGAAATACGTTCTACTATTTCTCAACTTTCAGATGATATTAGAAAATATATCTTTGAAAATCTCTCTAAGCTTCTTGAAAATATTAAAAATAGCATGAATAACCTTTTAGATGTTATTGAAAAAGTATCTACCACTACCGAAAAAGAAGCATCTCAAGCTGAAAAATCTAAAGAAGATATTATTGCGCTTGAAAATCTTGCAAAAGAATCTAGCGAAAAAATTAAGAAAATTGTGGAAGACTTTAAAAAGGTTGAAGAACTTCTTACAGATTTATCCGAAGTATCTAAGAAATTTAAAGTTGGAGATTTAAAGAAATAAAAAATTAAATCGAAAAGTTAAAATTTATAACAAATAAGGCGATTTAATAAAGAAAACTAAATAGGAAGGAGGAGAAAATGAAAAAGTTGTTAGCAATTTTAGGTATATTGTTTGGAACAGCTTTTGCTCAATGCTATGTACCTTGTCAAACTTGCGTATCTGGATATGTTGTAATGTATCCCGGAACATATGTTCCAAATGTTTGTAATAATCCTTGTTGCTGTGAATACTGTAGTTTTTGTTATTCTTCTTGCTGTTTGCCTTCAGGGTGTATTTACGGCCCTGTTAATTGTCCAACATGTTATCCAACATGCTGCCCAACTCAGTCTATAATTGTTAATCAAGTGGCAAACTAAGGAGGAAAAAATGAAAAAAATATTTATATCTTCTTTAGTAGTCACATCCTTCCTTCTTGTAGGTTGTGAATGTACTGATGTACAAACAACTCCTCCGCAAACTACTTCTTTTCAAGCCAATATTCCACAAATTCAAACATGTGATGCATGTGCTAATCAAACAAGTACAAAAATTACGAAGATTTTACCTACTGAAAAAAAAGTAATTCAAAATGTAATAACCGTAAATCCAAAACCAATATGTACTTGCCCAAGCATACCAATGGTTCCAGCAAATTATTTTGTAACATATGAACCACTTAATGATTATCCAGTCACCTATAAGACAAAATACACAGAACCTTGCTCTTGCTACTAAGGGGGATAAAAAATGATAGAAATTATAATAAAAGCTATTTTTGCTATAGCTCAAGTAGTAAATTTAAATACAGTATATACGTATACACCTTATACCAAACCTACAATACAACCTTATAATCCAACCTTGCCTTCTACACAACTTAACTTGCAAAATTCCCCAAAAATTGTATATCCTTTACCTCAAAATACTAATAATTTACCTAGAGCAGCTCAACCTGTACCCCCGCTAACCTATCAACCTCAAAGAAGATCTAATACAGTTCAAAATATTCAAATATATACAACTTTTCCAAAAGCTTCATATTTACCATCTATATCAAGAAAAGGTATACTTTTACCTATTTTACCTTCAAGAACAAAAATAGGATACTTAAATTCAAATATTATCTTTTTAGCTGATCAACTTTTAAGAAATATGGATAAGGAATTTAAAAAATATCCCGTTATTGTAACTACATTTGTAAATTTAAATAATTTTAAAGAAACAAGTGATTTAGGAAGACTACTAAAGGAAAATTTAGTTCATGAACTTCAAGTAAGAGGTTGGAAGGTTATTGATATTAATTATATGCCTAAAATTGTTGTAAATAAATATGGAGAATTTGTTTTAACAAGAGATATGAAACGTATTATAAAAAAATATAAAGTTGCCTCAATTTTAGCTGGAACTTATACAGTAGCTGATAATTCTCTAATTGTAAATGCTAAAATTATAGATGCAAAAAGTGGTCTTATTATTTCAACCGGACAATTTGAGATTCCTTTAGAATTTGTTGAGGATTTATTAAAAAATAGTTCTTTAAAACCTGTTGAAATTATAGTAACGGGAGAATAAAAGGAAAATAATGAAAAAATTTTTATCCCTTTTTCTTGTAGGAGCGGGATTTCTCCCGCTCTACTCTTGTGTTTATCAGGAAGATGTTACACCTTATTATATTGACAAATATTCTGAGCCTATTTCATACGCCAATATAAAGTATGTTCCTTTAGATGATCTTTTAAATCACATAAAACCTCAAGAAATAAAATATGTTTTTGATAAAATAGTAATCTCTATGTGTCCATGTATATGTAAATATAATAAAGTTATTGTTACAGATTTACCAAATCTTTCTTATTTAAAAGTAGATAAGCTTTCCTCTTATTTTGGAGATACTTTAAGAACATCTGTTTCAGATATGTGTCATAAACCTACCATTTTAGCTGAATTTTCAAAGTATCTAAAGATAAATACTCTTGGAATAAAAGTAAGAAGTAGAAAAGTAAATGATCTATTAAATAAAAAGTATAAAGGATATTCTGTAGCTTTTTTAACAGGAACTTATCAAATAAATAATGATAAAATTACTGTGTTTGTAAAGTTTATAGATGCAAAAACTGGGAAGATTCTTTGTGCCAAGGAAGGTATTATAAATATATATCCTTAATTTACTTTAGGGAGGTAAAATATGAGTGAATGTATATTTTGCAAGATTATAAATAGGGAAATTCCCTCTGAAATTGTATATGAAGACGATAAAGTAATTGCCTTTAAAGATATTAATCCTCAAGCTCCTATTCATATTCTTATTTGTCCAAAAAAACATATAGAAACTGTAAATGATATAAAAGAGGAAGATAAAGATCTTATTGGTCACATATTTTTAGTAGCTAAAAAAATTGCAAAAGATTTGAATGTAGCTGAAAGAGGTTATAGAATCATAGTTAATTGTAACAAAGAAGGTGGCCAAGAAATCTATCATATTCATTTTCATTTTTTAGCAGGAAAACCACTTGGAAAACTTGTTTGTCCTTAACTAATATTTATATTTAAAAGTAAGTGAATCTAAATTGAGAAAATGGAGCTACTTTATGAAAGGTTTTGGTTATTACAAAGAAAAACTTTCAAACCGTCAAATCCCCATTTTTGCAGATTTAGACTTAAATCTTGATAAAGGAATAGTTTTTATAAAAAATATACGTCCCTCAACTTTAGCAGCCATTTTAAAATTTGGAGATTTAATGGAATTTGTCTTTACAGATAAAGATAATAAGTCAAAAGATATAGTTTTAGAGATCGTAACGGAGACTGCTCCTGGTATATATCAAGGAAAAATACTAAAGCTTTCTGAAAATAAAAGAAGATTTCCCCGTTTTAATGTTAGAAACTTAGATGTAAGAGTTATTGTTGCCGGAACTTACTTTGGATTTTTAAGAGATATTTCTTTAAGGGGTTTTTCGGTAGAAATAAAGGAAGTTCCCGATAAACTTTTTTTAAAAAAAACTTATCCTGTGAAAATACTTTATAAAGGTAAAGAATATAAGTTCTCTTCTCAACTGGTAGGTATGTCATATGATGATGAGAAAGAATGTTATATTCTTAGATTCAGAATTTTAGAAAGTTTAAGAAATATTAAACTTATAGATGAACTTTATAAAAAACTTTTTGAAGATGAGTTAAAACTATTTCTAAGTTCCTAACAATTTGAAATTAGAGTTTAAATTACTTTAGCTTTTATTGAAAGGTTATTTATCATTTTTTAACTTTTCTAAATATTCTTTAACCTTTTCAAAGGGCATAGGAGGAGAGAAATAATATCCTTGTAGATAATCGACTCCTAGTTTGTTTAAAAGTTTTGCAGTTTCTTCATCCTCAACAAATTCTGCAATGGTTTTTAAGTGGAGTTTTCTTGCCATAATTACAATAGTTTCTACAATTTCCTGCTTTTTCCTATTAATTTTTAAATCTTTAACCAAAGATCCGTCTATTTTAAGGTATTTAATAATTCCTCGAATAGATAAATCCAAAACTGTATGTAAAGAAGAAAATCCAGTTCCAAAATCATCTATTGCAAAATCTAAATTTAGTTCTTTTCTTAGTTTTTCAATTTGCTCTAAATTTTCTAAAATAAATTGTTCGGTAATCTCAAAGACGGTATTTCCAAGGTATATGTTTTTTAACTCTTCCAAAATATGTTTAGAATACAAAGATTTTGGAGACAAATTAACAAAAAGCTTTACAGGAAGTTCTTTTCTAATTTTGGATATATATTTAAGCATTTGAATATCAATATCTAAAATAAGACCTGTTTCAATAGCTACATCAATGAACATACCTGCAGGTAAAACTTTATTATTATCTACAATTCTTGCAAGACATTCAAACGCGTATGGTTTGTATGTTTTTGAGTCTACGATAGGTTGAAAATAAGCAATAACTTTCTGTTCTTTTATAGCTTTTTGTAAAATTTTTTCTTTTTCCATAATATCTTCAAGTTTTAAACGAAAATCTGCATGACCTTCATAAATAACTATTGAACCCTTGCTTTGGTTTTTTGCATAATCTTCCAAATATTCAACAAAGGAAAAAAAATCACATGAATTTTTTAAACATTTAGAACAATCTATTTTTTCCTTCACTACCATAGTAAATTTTGGAATATACTCTAAACCATTTTCTAAATATATGGGTTTTTCAAGTTTGTCTTTTATACTTTTTAAAAAAGCATAATCCTTAAATTTTTTATCTTGAGAAGGAATGAAAATTACAAAAGTATTAGACCAAAATCGTGAGATTAACGGATTAAAATCTTTAAAAACAGATTTTATTCTTTCAGCAATTAATCTTAAAAGATTATCTCCAGATTTCCTACCGTAAATTTCATTAAATCTTTTAAACTTTACAAGATCTAAAATAATGATATATCCTTTTTTATTTTTTGTATACTCAAAAAATACATCTCTGTTTAAAGTATTTGTTAAATCATCTTTGATAAGGAGTTCCTCCATTTTTTTTCTTTCTTTACAGAATAAAATTAAGGAAGAAATAACAAGAATAACTCCAAATAAAATAGAGATTATAGATAACCTTTCGTAAAATTTCTCTTTCTTTTGTAACTTTGTTTCTTCCTCTAAAAGTTCCATCTTTGTATTTTTTAAAAATATATAAAATTGATTTTTTAAATCCTCAAATATGCAATTTATTAAGTTATCTATTAAGTTTGTAGAATTAAACATATTTTTGTCAAAGTGTAAATTACATTTTTGTATAAAATCTTCAGAATAATAGAATTTTAGTAACCTAATTAAGTGATAAATATAATCCTTGGATATATTACTATTAGTAACAAAAGTTTTTGAAAAATCTTGAAGATGCCAATATAAATTTTCTTCTTCATTTTGTAAATCCTTAAATTTTAAAGGAAAAGAAAAAGAACCTTTTCCTTGCAAATTTTTAAAAATTCTTTTCTCGAGTTTTCCAATAAGAAATGCAAAATCAAAAGTTTGGGCTTGATTGTGTTTTATCTTATTTATTAACACTTCTAAATCTTTTTTTAATTTTTGATCATCTAGTAAATTTAAAGTTTGCTCTAATATATTTTCAGACTTAATTTTTAATTTTTTGTTTCTTTTAGAAAGGGTATAATATATTTCAGCTTGATGAATATTTATTAAAGCTTGAAAATATTTTTCTATATTATGCAAATTATAATTTACATAATGATACTGCGTTAATTTTTGATAATAATCTTCCTTAAGCTTTAAACCTATAGCTCCAATAATAAAAAAAATCATAGATAAAAGTCCTATTATAGGGCTTATAATAATTTGAAAACGTTTCTTTCTTGTCATATCCTTCACCTTTCTAAGTTTACTATCAATTTAATAAAGTATATAAAATTTTATAATTATAAAATTTTATAATAAAGTTTTATAAAGTACTTTCAAGTACTAATTATTTAAAGTTTTATAGGAAATATATTTTTTAGGAAGATATAAAGCTTTAGCTTTACCATCTAGGGCAAAAAATGGTAAAGCTAAGGGAGATAAGGTAGAATAAAGTTTTAATAAAATTTTATCTCTTTTTTTATTTTCTACTTTAAAATGGTAAACACTTTTTACGGGATCACAATCAAAAAGGTAGTAAGGTTTAATTTTTAAATCTCTTAAAGTTTTAAAAAGTTTAGATAACTCTTTATAACTATCATTAATTCCTTTAAGTAAAACAGTTTGAGAATAAACCTTAAAATTTTTTGAAAGTTTTTTTAAAAGATTTATATTTTCCTCTATAAGTTCATTTATATGATTTATATGAATAACAAAAATCAATTTTTCGAAAGCTTTAAATTTATCTATAAGATCATCTGTGAAAAAATTTGGAGCATTTATTACAGATTTACTTGCAAATCTAATTATTTTTATGTGCTTGATTTTTTCTAAATTCCCTAAAAGAGAAAATAAAATATTTTTAGAAAGTAAAATTGGTTCACCTCCAGAAACTAAAACTTCCTCAATTTCTTTGTGCTTTTTTAAATAATCTAGGATTTTTTCTAAATCTTTGTTGTCTATCAAAAATGACTTTCCCCAATTTTTCTTTCTCATACAAAATCTACAAAAAGCAGGGCACATATTTGTAGTAACTATTAGAGCTCTATTTGGATATTTATGAACTAAAATTGGAATTTTTCCTTTAAAAACTTTTCCATAAACCTTTTCTTGATATGGATCTACAGTTTTTTGTTTAAAACTTTTAAGCTCATCTATATGAGGAAAATACATCTTAAAAATTGGATCTTCAAAAGAAAAGTTTTTTATTTGCTTTAGTATGAAAGGTGTAATCTTAAAAGGATAAATTCTACTTACCTTTCTAAAAACAAAGGAATAATTTTTTTCCTTTACTTTTTTTAAAATAGAATTTATGTTGATATAGCTTTTTTTTAGCATCCTATAAATCCATTTCGAAATCAAATAAATAGTATAGGGGAGAAAAATCTCCCCTATAAAGAAATATCTAAAATATCATAATTTTCTAAAATTTCTTTTTTTGTTCCAAACTTTAAAAATTTAATAGTATCTTTTTCCAAATATGTATATAAAGCTGCATAATCTCCATAATAACTTGGAATTTCCATAATATATATATTCTCACTTAAAGCCTTTGAGTGCTCTTCTAAATTTCCAAGAGATTTTATAAAAGCATCAAATAAAAAGGGTTTTTGAGCTAAAGAGGCAATAAAGCTTTTTCTAAAATTTTTAGAAAATAAAACTTTTTTGTTTTCTTTAGATGCTACAAAAGAAGAAAGTGCATTTAAAGCTATTTCTAAAAAAAGCTCTAAACGAGAAGGTGTAAAAATTTGTTTTTTTTGAATTTCAATTTCATGGGAAAGTTCAAAAATTTTTTGGTTAAGTTTATTAATTTTTTCTTCTCTTTTTCTTATTTCATTTTTTAAATAATTGATATCCTCTTTTGTCTCTAAAGAACTTTTTTTCTTTTTAGCCAGCAACATTTTTTTATCTTTGGAAATAGATTTTTTTTCTGCTTTTTCCTTTTTTTCCGATTCTATTTTTTCTAAGGTTTGAGTAGAAGATGAATTTTGAAGAGCTTTTTCCCTTTGCAAAAATATAGCTTCAAGATCTTTTATATCTTCATTTGATAATGGATACATTTCTATCACCCCCATAGAACTTCTAACCTGATTTTAAAATTTAAACTACTTTTTCATATCTTCAAATTTAATTTTTTGAAGCGAAATTAAAATTAATTATACCGAACTTAGAAATTGGAAAGATGTAAAAATTTTGTAAAAAAATGATAAAATTACTTTGCTTCAAGATTTAAATGATTTAAATATAAGGAGGGTAAAAGTGGGATTAAATGTTACCCAAAAAATTATCAAAAATCATCTTGTAGAGGGAGATTGGACAAAACCAGGTAGTCCGATTGCAATTAGAATTGATCAAACTTTAACCCAAGATGCTACTGGAACTATGGCATATTTACACTTTGAAGCTATGAGAATTCCAAAGGTTCAAACTGAACTTTCTGTATCTTATGTAGATCATAACACTCTACAGGCTGGAGGACCGGAAAACGCAAATGACCATCTCTTTTTACAAACCGTAGCAGCAAAATATGGAATTTACTTTTCCAAAGCAGGAAGTGGAATTTGTCACCAACTTCATTTAGAAAGATTCGGAATTCCTGGAAAAACTTTACTTGGATCAGATTCCCATACCCCAACTGCGGGTGGACTTGGTATGCTCGCTATCGGAGCTGGGGGTATGGACGTAGCACTTGCAATGGCAGGGGAGCCATTTTATTTAAAAATGCCAAAGGTAGTAGGAGTAAAGCTTGTTGGAAAACTTAGACCATTTGTATCTGCAAAAGACGTTATTTTAGAGCTTTTAAGAAGACTTTCTGTAAAAGGTGGTCTTGGAAAAGTATTTGAATATTTTGGACCTGGAGTAAAAACTTTAACTGTTCCAGAAAGAGCTACTATTTGTAATATGGGTGCAGAACTTGGAGCTACAACTTCTATTTTCCCATCTGATGAGCAAACCTATGCTTTCTTAAAAGCTCAAGGAAGAGAAAGAGAGTGGAGAAGACTTGAAGCTGATCCAGATGCTACTTATGATGAAATTATTGAAATTGATCTTTCAGAAATAGAACCTTTAATTGCATGTCCTCACTCTCCAGATAATGTTGTTCCAGTAAGAGAAATTGAAGGTTTAGAAGTAGATCAAGTTGCAATTGGTTCTTGTACTAACTCTTCTTATAGAGACTTAAAGATGGTAGCTCAAATGTTTAAACAAATGGAAGAAAAGTATGGACCAAAAGCAGCTTTAGTTGCTAGAAACATTTCTGCAGCAATATCTCCAGGTTCTAAAAATGTACTTCATCATTTAGTTGCAGAAGGAGATTATGCAGTTCTTTTAAGAGCCGGATTTAGATTTTTAGAATGTGCTTGTGGACCTTGTATCGGTATGGGATTTGCACCACCATCTAAAGGTAAATCTGTTAGAACCTTTAACAGAAACTTTGAGGGTAGAAGTGGAACAAAAGATGCAGAAGTTTACTTATGTTCTCCAGAAACTGCGGCAGCAACTGCTATGAAGGGAGTAATTACTGATCCTAGAAACTTAGGTTTAGATGAAATTAAAATTACAATGCCAGAAAAATTTATTGTAGACGAATCTTTAATTTACGCTCCAGCTGCAAATCCAGATGAAGTAGAAGTTATTAAAAAACCAACTATTAGATATTTTGAACCTAGACCTCCAATGCCAGATGTTTTAGAGGGAGAAGTTTTAATTAAAGTAGGTGATAATATTACTACAGACCATATTATTCCAGGTGGAGCCAAAATCTTACCACTTCGTTCTAATATTCCAGCTATTTCTCAATATACTTTCAGCATTTTTGAAGATGAAAAAGGAAACTTTGCTAAAAAAGCTCAAGAAAAAGGTGGTGGATTTATTGTTGGAGGTGAAAACTACGGACAAGGTTCTTCCAGAGAACACGCAGCTATTTGTCCAATGTATCTTGGAGTAAAAGCTGTTTTAGCAAAATCTTTTGCAAGAATTCATAGAGCTAATCTTATTAATTTTGGAATTGTTCCGTTTATCTTTAAAAATAAAGAAGACTACGATAAAATTGATGAAGGAGATACATTAGTAATAGATGTAAAAGATCTAACTCCAGGTGGAATTACAAAGTGCACAGTTAAAAAACCATCTGGGGAAGAATTTATTATAGAGCTTACAAATGATCTTTCTCAAAGAGAGGTAGATATTCTTAAAGCTGGTGGAATTTTAAATTATGTTGGAGAAAAAGTAAGAAAAAGACTTGGTATTCAAGAATAATTTTTAGGGGGGATGTTGCCCCCCTAATTTTAAAAATCTAAAATAGTTTTCCAAATTTTTCTTTATTTAAAAGCTCTTTTCTTATAGAATTACAATATAAATGAGCAAGCCTGGTAGGTTCTGGTAAACGGTATCCTTTTAAAGATTTTTTCACAATCTCTAATGCTGTTAAAGGTGTTAGATAATTTCCGGGAGATATATAAATAGGAGTTACTTTTTTTCTACTTCTTAAAACATATCCTAAAATTTCTTTTGTTTTTTCATCATATAAAGGAACATAACTACCTTTTTCTAAAGGTAGCTCTTCATGTTTACCATATAAAAGTTTTTTAGCACAACCTATAGTAGGAATCTCTAAAGTAGCACCTATGTGAGAGGCAATACCCATTTTCCTAGGATGAGCAATTCCGTGACCGTCTACTATCAGTACATCTGGTTTTATTTTTAATTTTTTATAAGCTGAAAGAATTAAAGGAGCTTCCCTAAAAGCTAAAAATCCAGGAATATAAGGCATATTAACTATATCTATACTATAAGTTTTATCCACAATTTTCCAAGTTTTAAAATCAAAAACTAATATAACTCCTATTCCTCTACAAGGATTTGAGAAGGGATTTAGAAAGGTTAAGTCACAACCAGCAATATATCTAATTTTATCTATATTTATCTTATCTTCTAAGATAAGTTTCTTTCTTAAAGAATACTGAATTTTTTTTAAATCTTCTAAAAAATTATTTTTCTTCAAATTTATTTTCCTCAAATTCTCTTATATATATAAATCTACCACAATAAGGACATCTACTTTTACCAAATTGAAGCTTTCTTAAAATTTCCATAAATTCTACCGAGGAATATTTCATACCACATCCTTCACACACGCCATCTGTAACATCCGAAAAAACTAAAGCTCCATATAAATTTTTATATTTATCAAAAATTTCCATATAATGAGGATTTTTTTCTTTAATTTCAGATTTTAATTTTTCTAATTCTTCTTCTAACTTTTTGTATTCTTCTTCTAATTTACTTAGTTCATCTTTTAAAAATTTTATGACAACTTCATTTTCTTCTTTTATTTTTTTTATTTCTTCAAAAAGGGCTTGATATTTTTCCTTTTCTTCATCATAAGCTCCTTCTAAATCTATAATATCTTCTTGAGTTTCCAAAAGTTCTTTTTCAAGCTTAGCTATTTCTCGAGCAAGTTTTTTGAATTCTTCGGGGGAAGAAGCATTTTCTTGAAGTTTTTTTAGTTCTTGAATTTTTTCTCTTAAATATTTTGCTTTTTCCTTTAGCTCTCTAATTTTATTTTGATATTCTTTTAAAGTATTTCCTAACTTTTCTAGTTCTTTTTCTTTTTCAGAAATAAAATTTTCAATTTCCTTTATTTGTTTTTCTTTTTCTTTAATTTTAATTTCAAGTTGTCTTTTTTTTATTACCTTTCTTTGATAATTAATTACCTTTTTTTCATCATCAGAATACTTGTAAAATATATTTAAAGACATGTTTTTCCCCCTTAACTTCTTTCAAAGAGAAATATAACACTTTGAAATTTTAAGGTCAACTATATTTTATGTAGAAGAGAAAAATAAAATTTACTTTTATAAAGAAGATAAGATATCAACCTGTTTATTATTTATATCAATTAAAGCACCTATTTTTCCAGGATTTACAAAAAGAGTTTCTTTATATATTTCAATAGAGCCAGCAAATTCATGAACGTGTCCACAAATATAGATATCTATATTAAAAGTATCTACTATTTTCCTTAAAGCTTTTGAACCTCTTAAATTATCTAAAATTCCAAAAGGGGGAGAGTGAGCTAAAAATATATCTATATGAGAAACTTTGTAATTTTCAAATAAGTCCAAAAGTTCAACTTCTCTTATAACTTCATCAAACTCATAAGGCGTTCCCGCATATGGAGCTTCGCAGCCTCCCGTTCCTACAATAATTTTTCCTTTATATTTTTTTACTTTTAAATCTATAACCTCTATGTTTTTAAAATCATATTTTTTTATTAAACTTTCTATAAATTCACTTCTTTCGTTGTTTCCACCTACAAAAAAAGTTTTAACTTGATTTAGAAGTTCCAAAATGGCTTTAATAGGACCTCTTTCCGAAAATGAAATATCTCCAGCACAAAATACTGGAAGATTATAAGCTTTTGCAAAATTAATAATTTTTGTAAGTCTAACAACATCTCCATGAATATCACTAATAGCAATTATTTTTTCCATAAAATCCCTCTCTTTTAATTGTTTGCATAAAAATTTTATATTGTTAAATTTTATATTATTTATTTAAATAACTTAAAATTTTTACATAACAAATAAAAGTGTTATCAAAAGTTTATTTTCATTTATAAAACATCTAATAATATAGATTTTTGTAATAAAATTATTTAAGCAATATAAATACCAAATCCACTTAATAAAGGAGGCCTTAGAATGATTTTATCTTTTGGAGAAATTCCACAACCTCATGAAGTTTTAACTTTGGTTTATGCTTATGCGGAGGCGGATCCAGATACCTTCTTTACTAAAGATGAGCAAGGTCAAGATATTTTACCAACTGATTACATTATGTACGTTGTAGATATGCTTATTAAGGCAGCTCAAGAGCAGTATCAAGCAAACGGTTTAAAAAATATTCAAATAAAAATAATTCCGGCAAAGAATAAAGAAGGAAAAGAAATTTATAGAATTTTTGGAATGGCCACAGCGGTAAGAGTTCATATTACTTATCAAATGCCAAATATCTAAAATTAAGAAAACAAATAAGGTGATAAAATGCCAGGAAAGGAAATTAAATCTAGATTATTTTTAGTTTTATTTACTCTACTTGCAGCTATTTATATAGTTTTAACAAAACCAATAAAACTTGGTTTAGATTTAAAGGGTGGAACATATATAAAGCTTAAAGTAGATATTAATAAAGTCATACAGGAAAAGCTTTATAATACAAAAAAGGAAATTTTATCTTTGGCTAAACAAAATAATTTCCAAATTTTAAAGGTAGATATAAAAGACAATCGCATTTTTATATATCCTTTAGAAGATAAAAATTTACAAAAATTTTTAACAGCTTTAAGACGAAATTTTGAAGGAATTTATGATATTTCATGGGACGGAGAAAAAATAGTTTTAAGTTTTAACCCTACTTACCTTCTTACCTTTAAAAGAAAAGTTTTAGAGCAAGAACTAGAAACTATAAGAAATAGAATTGATAGCTTAGGAGTTAGTGAACCTCTTATTGCAATGGAGGGAGATAAATATATTGTAGTAGAGCTTGCAGGAATAAAAAATCCTGAAAGAGCAAAAAAAATTCTTAAAAAAGTTGCCAATTTAGAGTTTATGGAAGTTATTAAAGAATATCACCTAAAGGAGCCTTATCCTATTTTTAATATAAAAAAATGCGAAGAAGGCTTGAAAAATCCCGTTTGCACTCTTTATAACAATTTAAAACTTAAATACGCAAATATTACAAATAAAGAAATTTTACCCGGAGTAAAAAAAATAGGTGTTACTCAAAATAAAAAATTGTATATAACTTCTTTATATGTTTTAAAAACTCCTCCTATTTTAACTGGAAGATATTTAGAAGATGCTTATCCTTCAAAAGATCAATATGGTATGCCAGCTGTTGCATTTAGATTAAATGAGGAAGGAGCAAAAATTTTTGAAAATTATACAGCTTCTCATATAGGTAAAAGACTTGCTATCGTTCTTGATAAAAAGGTTATGTCCGCTCCCGTTATTCAAAGTAAGATTTCTTATCAAGGTCAAATTACTGGAAGTTTTACCTTAGAAGAAGCCCAAGATTTAGCTTTAGTTTTAAGAGCTGGGGCTTTGCCTGCTCCAGTTAAAATTGTAGAAGAAAATACGGTAGGACCTTATTTAGGAAAAGCTTCTATAGAAGCTGGTTTTAAAGCTGCAATTTCCGGATTAATTTTAGTTTTACTTTTTATGCTTGCCTATTACAAAATTTTTGGTCTTATTGCAGATATTGCACTTCTTCTAAATTGTTTATTTTTGTATGCTCTTTTAGTTTTATTAGATGCAGTTTTAACCCTGCCAGGTATCGCAGGTTTTATCTTAACTATTGGTATGTCAGTAGACGCAAATGTTATTATTTTTGAAAGAATAAAAGAAGAGCTTAAAAAAGGAAGAAGACTTTCCTCAGCTATTGAAAGCGGATTTAAAAAGGCTTGGCTTACTATTTTTGATGCAAATATAACTACTTTAATTTCAGCTTTAATTTTATTTATATTTGGAACAGGACCTATAAGAGGATTTGCTATTACCTTAAGTTTGGGAATTATATGCTCTATGTTTACGGCCGTATTTGTAACAAAGGTTTTAATAGATATTATCTATAAAATAAATCCAAAACTTTTAAAGTTTTAGGAACAAAATGGAAGTAAAAAGGAGAAAAACTAAAATAATTTCTCTGGGATCTTTAAAAATAGGTTATACTGAGCCTATATATGTTCAATCTATGCTTAAAAATCCTTTAACAAATTTTGAGAAAGTAAAAAAAGAGGTTAAAAAACTTTTGGAAGTTGGTTGCGAAATCATTCGCTTTGCGGTCCCAGATAGAGAAAGTATAAAATATATAAAGCTTTTAAAATCATATCTTTATTTAACTTCAAAAGAACTTAAAAAATTCCCACCACCTTTGATTGCAGATATTCATTTTGATCCTAAACTTGCCCTTCTTGCTATGGAAGAAGGAGTGGAAGGTATTAGAATAAATCCAGGAAATATAAAACGTTCTTCTTTAAAAGAAATAATAAAAGAGGCTATAGATAAAAATATTTGCATTAGAGTAGGTATAAATACAGGAAGTCTACCTAAAGTTATTTCTTCAAGAAACTCTATAGATGCTATTGTAAATTATGTTTTAGATTTAATAAAGGAAATAGAAGATTTTGGATTTACCAATATAAAAATCTCTATAAAAGATAGCTCAGTTTTAAATACTATAAAAATAAATAAAGCTTTAGCTAAAAAAACAGATTATCCTCTTCATCTTGGGGTTACCGAAGCTGGAACTTTTCTTTCTGGAACTGTAAAATCAAGTGTAGGTCTTGGAATTTTACTTTCTGAAGGTATAGGTGACACGATAAGAGTCTCTTTAAGCGAAGAAAGTTATAAGGAAGTTTTAGTTGGGTTTGAAATTTTAAAAGCTTTGGGGTTAAGGCAAGGTATTAATATTATTTCTTGTCCTACCTGTGGAAGATGTAAAGTTAATGTAAAGGAAATTGCAAAAATATTAGAAGAAAAATTTTCTCATATTCGAAAAAATATAAATGTTGCAGTTATGGGATGTAGTGTAAATGGTCCGGGAGAGGCAAAACATGCCGACTTAGGTATAGCTGGAGCCGGAAATTACTTTTTATTTTTTGAGAAAGGAAAAGTGGTTGGAAAAGGAAAATTCAAGGAGGCATTAGATTGGATTTCTCAAAAAATTTCTCATCTCAAGTGAAAAATGAAGTTTATGTAAAAAAGTATTCTATAGTGATAAAAGATTTAAAACTTGTTTTGCATTGTGGAGATATTCAAGAAGAAAAAATTCTCGGAATAGAAACTTTAATGGATTTTGAAATTGAAGCTATTGATTTTTTGGATTATATGGTTATTTATAAGTTTATAGAAGATTACTCAAAACATGAGTTTAAATATCTAGAGGACTTTTGCTTTTCTTTAGCTAAAGAAATGTTTAAAACTTTTAAACAAATTATTAAAATATACATATACATAAGAAAAAAATCCATCCCCTTTAATATTTATGCTCAAGAAATAGGAGTTAAATTAGAATTTGAAAAAAATTAAGGAGAAAAAAATGGAAAAAAAATTAAAATGTAAGGTTTTAGAGAAAATATTTAATAATGAGTATTCCGAAGAGGATATAAAACTTATATCCGAAATTGCGCGTGAGGAACTTAAATTTTTGGTTAGAAATAATATTCCAATAACTCCCCAAAATTTCGAAGCATGGTTTTATGTATTTTGCTATGTTTTAGAAAATCTAAAATATATTCCCAGCGACGAAGAACTAAAAGAACTTTTTAAAAATTTTTATAAAAATGAAAAAGCTATTTTAAAACAAGGTTTAAATCCCAAAGTTTTAAAAGAATTTTCTGAAAAATTAGAAAAGGAAATAGATAATGTTTTAAAACTTATAGATAATCATACCAATTCTTTAGATAAACATCAAAAAAACTTAGAAAATATAGAAAAGAAAACTCAAAATAAAAATTTAAATGTTGAAGAGCTTTTAAAAGAGATACTAAATGAAGTTCACTCTTTAAAAGAACAAAATGAATCTTTAAAAGTAAAACTTCAGGAAGCTCAACTTCAAATAAGTGAACTTAAAGAGGAACTTCAGCAAACAAAAAGAGAAGCTACTATAGATTTTCTTACGAAAATTCCAAATAGAATGTCGTTTATGAGAGCTTTAAGAGATTTTGTAAGAGATTACTATGAAAGAAAATATCCTTTTGCTTTAATTATGGTAGATATAGATCACTTTAAAAATATTAATGATACTTATGGTCATCTTTGTGGGGATAAAGTTTTAAAAGCAGTTGCGGAAACTTTAAAGCTTAACTTAAGAGCACGAGATATTATAGGTAGATATGGAGGGGAAGAATTTGGAATTATTTTACCTGGAGTTAACTTAGCCCAAGCTGTAAGTATCGCAGAAAGATTAAGAAAAGCGGTTGAAGGTATAACCATAGATTGTAATGGAGTTCCAATAAAAGTTACTATATCTTTAGGTGTAGCTACTATGAAAGATGGTTTAGATGAAGAGAAACTTATAAGTTTAGCTGATGAGGCTTTATATTTAGCAAAAAGAAGTGGAAGAAACAGGGTTAAAACAAGCGTAGATGTTGAAATAGAAAAAAAGTCTAAGTAGGATTAAAAATGGAAAAAGCAAAAGTTTTACTTCACATATGTTGTGCTCCATGTGCATGTTATCCTATTGAAAAATTAAAGGAAGAAAATTTTGAAGTTTTTGGCCTTTGGTATAACCCAAATATTCATCCTTTTACAGAATATAAAAAACGTTTAGAGGAAGTAAAAAAACTAGAAAGTATATATAACATAAAAGTTATATATATAATAGAATATCCGTTGGAAACTTGGATTCAAGATAAAGTTTTTAGAGAAAATAGAAAAATAAGATGTAAGCTTTGTTATTTTGATAGATTTAAAAGAACTGTATCTGTCTGTAAAGGTGGAAGATTTGATTTTTGGACCTCAACTTTATTTTATAGCAAATTCCAAAATCACAAGCTTATGAAAGAGGTTGCCTTAAGTTTATCTGAAAGTTACAAGGTAAAATTTTTATATAAAGACTTTAGAGAAGGTTGGAAAGAAGGTATTGAGAAAAGTAAAGCTTTAGGCCTTTATCGTCAAAACTATTGTGGGTGCATATACTCTGAGAAAGAAAGATATGAAAATGAAATAAAAAAATTAAAGGAACTTTATAAATGATATTAAAAATATTATTAAGTTTCATTTATATATCTTGGGCTACAAAACTTTTTTTATGTTTATATGTTCCCCAAAAATTTCTTATGCTTCCTTTTTACATAAGTAAATATAAATATAATTATGAAGTTGAAGTAAAATTTTATCTTTCTAAGAAAATTCCAAGAAGCTTTTTTAATTCAAATTTTGCAATTTTTATTTTGCCTTATAAAGAAGGAATAAAATATCCCCTGCTTCATGCCGTAACTGTACTTTGCAAAACCAATAGCACGTACTATACTCTTTTTATAAATAAAGACGGAGATTACGAATATACTAATTTAAAAGGTGTTCTCCAAGCTTGGTATAAAGGGAGTTATGAGCTATATAATAAAGATTATAGATTTTTATTTGAAAATATATTTAATATAACGCTTCCAAAAGATATTGTTTTTTATACTCCTACTCAAGGTATTTTGAAACTTTTTGATCTAAAAAAAAGATATAAGGTAAACAGTAATCAAAAAAATAAAGCTTCTAAAAAGAATATAAAGACCTCTTTAAATAAAAGTAAAAGCAACTTAAAAGCAAATATAAATACAACAAAAAATAATAAAACTTCAAAAATTGAAAAAAGTTATAAAAAAATATTAAAAATTCCTTGTGTAAAAAATAAAGATCCAAAGATCATAGAAAAAACTTTAAAAAAATAAAGTTTCAGTATTAAAATCCAAATTAACATTTAAAATCTAAGGGGGAAGAAAAGAAAGCAAATGGGTAAAATTTCAAAAAAACTTCAAAGTAAATTTATTTGGTATTTTCTTATATTCACCATTTTGGCTTTAGCACTTTCAAACTTTATAATTATTTCCATAATAGGTGCAAAAAGTAAATATGCTTTAAGCATACTTCTTAATAATTACTTTGTTAACTCAAATACAATTAATGAATTAATAAATAGACTTGTAACCTCTCCCTTTGTTTCTCACTTAACAGTTTTAAAAGATGGAGTTATATATAAGGATTTAACAGGCCTTGCAGATAGTTATAACTACATCCTTACAAAAAGTTTTATAGGAAAAAATGGTATTTATGAGGTAAAATTATTCATATCTTTACCTGATCTAGTTAAATATGTATATATAAAGCTTTTTTATTTAAGCTTTATATTAACTCTTCTTTTTGATGTATTTTTCCTTCTTTTTTATAGAAATATAAAAAATACATTTATTAGACCTATAGAAGTTCTTTTATCAAATATTAAAGAAAGAAAAATAAGCAAGTTAATATCTATAAAAAATAAAGAATTTTTTGAAGCTCAAAAAGAACTTGAAGATATTTTTTCCGTTATTAGAATTTCTCAACAAAAAATTCATTTTATATCTGAAATTTTAGAGGTCTTATCTCGAAGTGAAAATTTCAAGGAAGATTTTAAACATTTACTTAAAAAGCTTGTAAATTCTTTACCTCAAATAGATGGATTTTTATTAGTTGAAAAACAAAATGATGATGGTCTGAAGGTCAAAGTTATAGATAAACATTTTGAAAAAGAATTTAAAGTAGATAAAGAAAGCTTTAGCTTGTATGCTTTTAACTTAATCAATCCTAAACTTGTTCCAGAAGTAGATAAACTTGGAGTTTTATCCGAAGAAGAAAAGGAAATTTTTATAAAGGATGCTTATGTAATTCCTATTAATTTATTTTCAAAAAAAATAGGAGCTTTTATAACTTATTCAAAAGGAAAATTATTTTTATCTGATATTGAAAAGGAATTTTTTAAACTTCTTGGATTTACTATCTTTTTAGCTTTAGTTTTAGATAAAGTTTATAAGGAGGCTCAAAACATAGATAAGCTCAAAGCTGAGCTTTTAATAAAGGGAATAACAAATTATTTAAATATATTAGAAAATAGGTATATATATAGCTATAAAACTCAAAGAATTCTTTCTTTAATAGAAAAATTAAAAGATACTTTAAGCAGTTTAAATTTAGATTTAGAAAAATTAAAAAGAGCTGCAACTTTAATGGATATAGGTCTTTTTATGATGCCAGATAAAATTGTTTTAAATTTTGAAGAAGATTTGGAGGAAAAGGAAAAAAATCTCTATGAGCTTCATCCAATAATCGGAAGTATATATATAAACTCTTTAAATGCTTGTGATGAAGATATAAAAAGAGCAATTTTAGAACATCATGAAAATATAGATGGAAGTGGTTTTCCTTCGCAAAAAAAGGGAAATGAAATTTCAAGTTATGCAAAAGTTTTAAGAATTTTAGATGATTTTGATAGTTTAAGTTATAAAGAAAACAAAGAAAAGGCTTTAGAATTTTTAAGAGAGCAAAAGGGAAAATATTATGATGAAGAAATTTTAGATAAACTTTTACCAGAACTTGAAAAAATAGAAATTCCAAAAGTATCTTCCTTATTACCTGAAGAGATTTTAGAGCTGCAAAGAGAAGTTCTAGAAATAGAAAAAAATAGTTTAAATATAGCTTTACCAAAAGATCTTGAAAAAATAGAAAAGGAAATAGAGGAAAATAACAAAGATATAGAGGACAATGAAACACAAAAGACAAAAGAATCTTCTCAAGAAAATTTAGAAAACTTGAAAGATACTCAAAATCCTTAACAAGAAGCATTTAGAAAAAAATGAAAATAATAGATTCTAAAGCTTTAACCGAAAGATTAAAAAATATTTCTTTAGATGAAAAAAAAGAATTTATAAAAAATTTTGATGCCATAACTACTTCCACTTTTGCCGTTATTTCTTCGGTTTCTTTTATATTTGAAATAAAATTTGCAGAAAGTGGAAAATATAAAGTTGCAAAAGAAGCTTATATAGATAAAGATAAAGTATGTATAGGACCTGCTCCAAATGAAGGTCTTGGAATTTTAGATGGAATTGTTAATCGCCCAAAATTTTTAAATAAGCTTCTAAATAACGAAAAAGTAGAAATAAAAATAAAAGCCTTGGATTATAAAAATAAACTTCACACTCTTAAATTTTTTGCTACAAAAAAAGATTTTCTTTATCAAAAGCTTCTTTTTACCCGCGTTTGTGTAAAAAATTATATGGCTTTTACTTCTTTTGAAAAAGTAGAAACTATATTTGCCTATGATTATCTTAATAAAGGAGAACTTACCTTTAGTGGTTGCGGGATTTTGAACCCTTTAGAAATTTTTGAAATTAAAAAAGGTGACAAAATTTTTATTGCAGGGGGAAGCGGTTTAGTTTTAGGAAGTGGAACAAGAAGTTCAAAAGAAAAACCCAATTTAAGTGTTTTAGTAGATTTCAAAGAAGTAGATAAAAAATATTTTGGGAATTTTTATCAAAAATCATCTCTAGAGTACTATGTGGCCGTAGGATATAAGAAGAAAGTAAGAGACTTAACACCCAAAGAAACAGAAAATCTTTTTAACAAAAGCATGGAAAGTATAAAACTCCCAATTGCTAATGTAAAAGGAAGGAAAATTATAGATTTTTCAAATTATAAAGAAGCTTGGCAAGGGGATTTAAGTTTTAAATTTGATAAAAGTAAATGTAAAAGCTGTAAAGATTGCATTATAGAAAAATATTGCCCTGCTCAAGCATTTTCAAAAGAGGTAGGATTTTTAGAAAATTGTTTATATTGCGGCGTTTGTCTTTCCTTATGTCCTTTTAAAGCTATTAAAGGTAACTTGGGATATATAAAAAATTATAAAATCAAAATGCGACACTCATCTTTAAAACGAGCTTTGGATGTTTGTAATCTTTTAAAGGATCTTTGAAAATTTTGCATGCTATAATCTTTTTAAATCCAATTTTTAAATTAAAGCTTGAGAGGGGAAAATGTCTATAGAAAGAGTAGCTGTTTTGTATGGGGGACCTTCCCCTGAGGCAGAAATTTCAATGAAATCAGCAAAAGAAGTAGAAAAAGCTTTAAAAAATTTAGGATATGATGCTTTTTTAATTGAATTTTCTCCAAAATTTATTGCAGATATTAAATCCGCTTTAACAGATAAAGTTTTTATATGCATGCATGGAGTTCCCGGAGAAGAGGGTCGTATTCAAGGGACCTTTGAACTTATAGATATACCTTATACAGGTTCTTCTTTTGAAGCTTCTCATAAAGCTGCGGATAAAGAGCTTTCTAAACTTTTATTTTTAGAATATGATATTCCTACTCCAAAATATAAAATAATAAAAAGTGAAGATGATTTACTTTCGTGGAACATTTTTCCAGCTATTTTAAAACCTTGCACTCTCGGTTCATCATTAGGAGTAGAGCTTATAGAAAGTAAAAAAGATATTTTTGAAGCTTTTAATAAAGTAAAAAATTTAGATGAAAAATTTTTAATTGAAGAATTTATAGATGGGAAAGAGCTTTCTATTGGAGTTTTAAACGGAAAACCCTTAGAAATTGTAGAAATTATTCCTAAAGGAAAGGTTTTTACTTTTGAAGATAAGTATATTTCTCCCGATACTCAATATATTTGCCCGGCTCCCATAGAGGATGAAGTTAAAGAAAAAATAAAAAACTATGCAAAAAAAATTTGGGATACTTTTAAATTTAAAGGAGCTGTGAGAATAGATTTAAGGCTTAAAGATGATAAACCTTACTTTTTGGAAGTAAACACTATACCTGGTTTAACGCGAAGAAGTCTCTTACCTTTAAGTGCTCAAGGTATAGGAATTTCCTTTGAAGATTTAATTCATGAAATATTGTTAAGTTAATTAGCTTAAAGTTTTTCAAAAGTATTAAAATATCTTTATCAAAATTTTAAATTTAGGAGAAACGAAATGGCATTAACTTATGAAAGCTCAGGAGTTTCCATTAAAGAGGGTGATAGTTTTGTAGAAAAAATAAAAAAACTAGTTCCAATAACTTATGACGAAAATGTATTAGAGGGAGTAGGTCTTTTTGCTTCTTGTTATAAATTAGATAAAGATAATGTCCTTGTTTCTTCTACAGATGGAGTTGGAACTAAGATAAAAATTGCTCAAGAAGTGGATATACACTCAACTATTGGAATAGATCTAGTTGCGATGTGTGTAAATGATTTAATTACAACTGGGGCAAAACCTTTATTTTTCTTGGACTATCTTGCAACAGGAAAACTTGATAAGGAAATTCATTTTCAAATAATAAAAGGTATAGTAGAAGGTTGTAAAGAAAGTGAGTGTGCCTTAATTGGTGGAGAAACTGCAGAGATGCCTGGAGTTTATAAAGATAAAGAATATGATTTAGCTGGTTTTGCAGTAGGAAATGTAAAACTAAAAGATTTAATTTTACCTACAGTTTTTGGAGATGAAAAAAAAGCAAGAAAAATATATGGTAAATATTTTGATATAGCTAAAGATAGAAAAATGAAGGAAGGAGATATTATTGTTTACCTTCCTTCTAGTGGAATTCACTCAAATGGATACTCTCTTGTTAGAAAACTCTTTTTTGAAATCATTGGAAAAAAGTTAAGACTTTCTCCAAAGGAAATCTTAAAAAAATCTGTAAAAGAAATATTAAGAAAATTAAAACTTTTAGAAAAAGAAAAAAAAGATTTTTATAATGATCTTTTAGAAACATTACCCAAAGAATTTTTAGAAAAATATTTATATGAAATTTTACTTACACCTACGAAGATATATGTAAAAGATGTAAAAAATATACTTAAAAAGTACAAAGTTAAAGCTATGGCACATATTACCGGAGGAGGAATTCCCGGAAATTTATCTCGGGTTTTACCCAAGGATTTAAAAGCAAAAATTTATCTTGATATAGAAAAAGATGTGAAATTTGATAAAGTTGTTATAAAAGCTTTAAAGGATACATCTATCGTTCTTCCTATTTTTAAGCTTATTCAAAAACTTGGAAATGTACCTTTAGAAGATATGTTAAAAACTTTTAATATGGGCGTTGGTTATTTAATTGTTTTAGATAAAAAAGAAGAAAATAAAGTTTGTGAAGATAACTTAAAAATTATTGGAGAGATTATTTAAGATGGCAAAGCTCTTGGGTATAAAACTTGAAAATTTTAAATCTTTTAAAAATTTGGATTTACCTATTCCAAGTGGCTTTACAGCCATTGTTGGTCCAAATGGAGCTGGAAAATGTCTTTTAGGAAACTCTCTTTTACACTTAGATACTGGAAAAATAAGTATAGAAAAACTTTTTGAAAAAATAAAAAAGAATTATCTTAAAAGAAAAGTAGAGAATAATACAGAAATTTTAATTCCAAGGGAAAAGTATTTAATTTTTAGTGTTAATTTGGATACCTTAAATATAGAAAAAAAAGAAATTTTAGCTATAACAAAAAGAAGAGAAAAAAGATTTGCAATTTTAAGAACAAAATATAAAAGAGAAATTGAAGCTACTTTAAATCATCCTTTTTTTGTTTTAGAAAAAAATAAAATAGTTTCAAAACCTTTAAGTTTTTTAAAAGAAGGAGAGAAAATTTTAACTTATCCTTTAGATTTAAAGTTAAGCTTTAAAAAAGAAAAAAAAGAAAAATATAACTTTTCATCTCAAAAAGATTATTATCTTGAAAATTTACCCGATATAAGTTTTCTTTTAAAAGAAGCTTTTAATATGGATACTAATTCTTTTATAGATAAAAAAGGACTTTTACAAATTTTAGAATTTCAAAAAGTTTTGAATAAAAAAATTTATTCAAAGGAAGCTTTAAAACTTTTAGAAAATTTAGCAAAAACTCCTTTAACTTGGGATGAAATAGAAGATATTGAAGTTATAGAAAAGGAAGTTTATGTTTATGATATTCAAGTAAAAGATAATAGTAACTTTTTTGCAAATGATATTTTGGTTCATAATTCTAATATAGTAGATGCCTTTTGTTTTATTTTAGGAAAAGGCTCTTCAAAAGCTTTAAGAGGAAAAACTTTTAAGGATCTAATCACTTTATTACCTAAGCGTCCTAAAGAAGGGAAAGTTTGTATATTTTTTTCCATAAATGATAAAGAAAAGGAAAAGTTAAATGCAAAATCAAATCTTTTAGCTTTGGAAAGAAAAATATATCTAGATAAAGATGAAACATCTTATCGTATTTATTATTTAGATGGAGAAGAAAATGAAATTTTTAATTTTTTAAGAGAAAAAAAAGGAAATGAAATTTTTAAAAGAACTATAAAAACAAAAAAAATTTCAAAAAGTGAAACTTCAGATATTCTTTCAAAGTTAAATTTACCTCCTCATGCTCCTAACGTTATTCAACAAGGAGATTTGTTAAAAATAATTTCTATGTCAAATTTAGAAAGAAGAAAGGTTATAGATGAAATTTGTGGAATTTGGGAATTTGAAGAGAAAAAGGAAAAAGCTTTAGAAGAGTTAAAAGTAGCCAGAGAATATTTAGAAAAAATAGAAGTTCGTCTTTTAGAAGTAAAAAATCTTTTAGATCACTTAAAAAAAGAAGTAGAGAAGCTTGAAAAATATGAAAAATTGAAAAGAAAGTTAAATTTACTTTTGGATATATATTATCTTCGTCTTTATATTTTTTACAAAAACAGAATAAGAAAATTAAAAGAAACTTTACAAGAGAAAAGAAAAATTTTAGAAAATATAGAACTTGAACTTGAAAATTTAAAAAAACATAAAAAAAATTTTTTAGAAAAACTTTCTGAAATAGATGCAAAAATATTTGAATTTAAGGAAGGGGAATATAAAGAAAAATTTGAAAATTATTCTAAGATAAATATAGAAATATCTAATCTTTCTAAAGAAATTAAAGATCTTGAAAGTAAGTTAAAAGCTTTGGAAAATAAACTTTCTTTAACTTTAAAAGAAAAAGAAAACTTATCTTTTCAAAAAGATACTTTAGAAAAAGATTTATCAAATTTAAGATCACTTTTAAAAGATCTTTTGGAAGATATAAAGATTTTAGAGGAAAAAAGAAAAAAAATATCTAACTCCTATTTAAAATTAAGTCAAAAGTTAGAAGAGCTTTCGGAGAAAGAAAGAAATCTTTTAGAAAAATTTTCTAAGCTTTCTCAGGAAGTTCAAAATCTTTCCCATAAAATAGAAATTTTAAAAAAAGAAAGGGATATAAAGCTAAAGGAAATAGAAAATTTAAAGTCTTTAAAAGAACAGCTTACAAAGGAGATAGAAAATTTAAAAAATGAAAAATATAAATATGACATAAAAGATATTTTGAATCGCCTGGAAGCCATAAAAGAAGAAGAATTTTCCTTAAAAGATGACATAAAAAAACTTACAGAAGAAATAAAAACTTTAGAAAAAGAAAGAGAAAAAATT
Organism: Aquificota bacterium; assembly: GCA_027002265.1. Lineage (GTDB taxonomy): Bacteria > Aquificota > Aquificia > Desulfurobacteriales > DQVG01 > DQVG01. The sequence continues at coordinate 89,829 of JAMOTM010000056.1, forward strand.
TTTAGAGAACTTATTGAAGAAGAAGCAAAGATAAAGAACTTAGAAAAATACTCAGTTTCTTATGATGAAGCTTTAAAAAAGCTCATGCAAGCAAATTTACCTGGTATTATAGATATAGTAGGAAATTTAGGTAAAACTTCCTTAGAATATAAAACTGCTTTAGAAGCAAGTGCAGGAGGAAGGCTTAATTTCATTGTTGTAGATACCTTTGAAAATACAAAAAGAATAATAGAGTTTTTAAAACGTCATAATCTTCCGCGATTTACATTTTTGCCCTTAGATACAATTAGATATCGAGAAACGCCTTATATAGAGCATGAAAAAATTATAGGAAGAGCTATAGATTTAATAGAATTTGAAGAAAAATATCGTCCTATTTTTGAATTTGTATTTTATGGAACATATATAGTTAGAAATTTAGATGATGCAAGAGAACTTTTTGAAATTTATCCAAATTGGAGATTCGTAACTTTAGAAGGAGATATTTTGGAACCTTCAGGTGCTGTATCTGGAGGAAAGTTAAAAAGTCGAGCACAAATTTCTATAAAAATCGATTATTCTCATCTAGAAACTTTAAAAAATAAATTAAAAGAGATATCAAAAAGTTTAGAAGAGAAAAAAAATATTTTAGAAAATCTAAAAAGAAAACTAAGTTCTTTAGAAAAAGAGGAGTTTTCCTTAAAACATCATTTAAAGGAAATAGAAAGAAAAAAACAAACAACTTCAAAAAAATTGGAAAAATTAACTTGTGAGCTTGAAAGTATAGAGCCCAAGATCTTTGCTTTAAATAAAGATATAGAAAATATTTCAAAAAAAATTAAGATTTTGGAAAATGAAAAAAAAGAGAAAGAAGTTATTCTGTCAAATCTAGAAAAGGAAATAAATGTTTTAAAACAAGAAAAAGAAAGCATTAAAAATAATGAAATTTTAAAGGAGTTGTCTTCTCTGGAAGAGATTTTAAGTAAAAAGAAAGGTTTGTATGAAAGATATGAAAAAGAGTTTAAAGAAAAGTCCTTGAAACTTGAAAAAATAGATTTAAAACTTTCTTCTCTAGAAGAAAATATTAACTCTCTAAAAGAGGAAATTTCTATTTTAAAAGAAACTTTAAATTTAAGAAAGAAGCTTTATGAAAAAAAGAAAGAAGAGCTTTCACGACTTGAAAAAGAATTTAAAGCTTTAGAAGAAAAGTTAAGAAAATTAGAAGAGGATAAAACTTTCTTAAAAAAAAATATAGAAAATATTGAAAAAGAAATAGAAAAAAAGCAAAGGGAAAGAGAAAAAATAAAAGAAGAAATTTATCACTTTGAAAAAGAAATAGAAAAATCAAAAGTTTATATAGAGGATATAAAAAAGGTCTATCCAAAAATAGAATATTATCTAGATATTTCAAGAAAAGAGGATATAGAAAATATTTTAACTTCTAATGGTTTTAAAAAAGAGGAATTTGAAAGTTATTTAAATCTAGAGATTGATAGTATTGAAAGGGAAATAAAAGATATAAAAGCTTTTTTAAAGTCTTTAGGTGAAATTAATTTTCAAGCAAAGAAGGATTATAAAGAAGTTTACGAAAGACACAAAGAGCTTTTAGAAAAATGGGAAATATATAAAAAAGAAGAAGAAAAGTACTTACATCTTTTGGAAGAAATTGAAAAGAGAAAAAAAGAAGTATTTTTAGAAACTTTTAGAAAAATTAGAAAAGCTTTTCAAGAAATTTATGAAAAATTGGGGGGAAAAGGAGATATTCTTTTAGAAAATGAAAAAGACCCCTTAAAGGCAGGCATTATTATAAAAGCAACTCCCAAAGGAAAAAAACTTATAAATATAAATTCCATGAGTGGAGGAGAAAAAGCTTTAGCTGCTTTAAGCTTTATTTTTGCAATAGCACGTCTATTTAATGCGCCTTTCTATATTTTAGATGAAGTAGATGCTCCTTTAGATGTAAAAAATGCAGCCTTAGTGGGTAAACTTATAAAGGAATACTCTAAAGAAAAGGATTTTATAGTAATTTCGCATCGAGAGCAAACTATATCCTCGGCAGATAATATTTTTGGGGTTACTATGGAAAATGGTCTTTCAAAGGTTGTAGGTATAAAAATCTAGTATTATATTTCCTTTATGGGATAATCATTTTCCAAAATTTCTTTTGCAAGTTTTACAAAATTTTTGTTTTTATCTGAAACATATATCTCAAGTCTTGGAAAATTATTAGAAATGTTTAATAAATTTTTTCTTTTTAAAAAGTTCTTTAAAGCATAAGCAGTTTGATAAGCGCTATCTATAATCTTTACGTTAGGCAAAATAGATCTTATAACACCCTTTAAAAGAGGATAGTGAGTACATCCGAGAACCAAAGTATCAACTTTTCCTTTAAGCTCACTTAAATATAAATTTGCAGTTTGATAAGCAATATGAGAGTTATATAAACCTTCTTCTACAATTGGAACAAATAAAGGACAAGCTTTTTGAAATATTTTTAATTTTCCATTTAAAAAGGGATAGTATTTTTTGTAAAATTTAAAAATCTCTTCTTTGTATTTTCCACTACTTATAGTAGATGCAGTTCCTATAACCCCTATTTGTTTTCTTTTACTAACAAGCACTGCTTTCAAACTTGCAGGCTTAATAACACCTATTACAGGAATATTAAATTTTTTTCTTAAAATTTCTAAACTGTAACAAGAGGAAGTATTACAGGCAACAACTAAAGCTTTAATTCCTTTTGAGACTAAAAACTCGGCATTTTCTAAGCTATATTGAATTATGGTTTTTGGACTTTTATTCCCATAAGGAACTCGAGCTGTATCTCCAAAATATATAAAATTTTCAAAAGGCATTAATTTTTTTAAAGCTTTTAAAACAGTTAACCCACCTATTCCTGAATCAAAAACACCTATGGGTTTTTTTCTGTTCAAGTTCCTTAACCTGATAAATATTTGATGTTCTAATATTATTTAAAATAAGTTATAAACTGGTAAAAACAGAAAGTATATTTAGATTTTATAAATTTTATCTTAAGTTTTATACCTGTCAATTATATAGAAAAACTTTAAAATGTTAAAATAAATTTGTTTAGGATTTATATTCGTTTTATAATTAAAATTACACATATTAAAAGAAATAAAAATTCCTTGTTTTTCAAAATATGCAATAAAGGAGGTACAATATGTGTGATACATGTGGATGTCATGAAAATTCTCAGGTTCAAAAAAAGGAAGTAAAACTTTTAGAAAGCATATTTAAAGGAAATTTAGAAGTAGCTGAGCATAATAAAGAGCATATAAATAAACTTAAAGCTTTATCTATAAACCTTATTTCATCTCCGGGAGCTGGTAAAACTACATTACTTGAAAATACTATAGAGGCTTTAAAAGATAAGCTTAAAATTGCAGTTTTAGAAGGAGATATAGAAACTCAACGAGATGCCGAACGTATAAGAGCAAAAGGAGTACCAGCTATTCAACTTACAACCGGAGGAGCTTGTCATTTAGAATCTGAGCTAGTTCATAAAGGTATTAGTGCTCTTGAAAAACTTATAAAAGATTTTAATTGGCCTACCAAAAATCCTTTATATCCAGAAGATCCTTTAGATCTTTTATTTATAGAAAATGTTGGAAATTTAGTATGTCCGGCTTCTTTTTATTTAGGAGAAGATCTTAGAGTAGTCTTAATTTCCGTTCCAGAAGGGCCTGATAAACCTGCAAAATATCCGAAAGCTTTTAAAACTTCAGATGTATTTATTATTACAAAAATAGATTTACTTCCTTACTTTAAAGAATTTGATCTTCAAAAGGTAAAAGAAGAAGCTTTATCTTTAAATCCAAACTTAAAAATTTTTACTATTTCCAATGAAACTAAAGAAGGTTTGGAAGATTGGGTAAATTACCTTTTAAAGAAGGTAGAAGAGAAAAAAAATAAGTTAAAGTCCGAATAAATTTATATAGATAATTTTTTTAAGTTGCATTTGGGGATTTCAGATGGTTGTGGAAAAAGACTCCAAGAAGGTTGAAAAAGAATATCAATTTTTAAATTTACTTATTAATGAGCTTAAACTTTTAAAGGAGCTTAGCCTTAATATTTTTTCTTCATTTGAAGAGGTAAATAAACTTTTACGTTTAGATATTTCAAAAAAACATAAAGAATTCTCTAAAATTTTAAGGAATTTGAAATTATTTTTACAAGATCAAATAATTAATTTTAATGTTGAAGAGATAAAAAAGAGAATAGATGTTTATGTTGAAGATTTAAGGAAACTTTCTAGAGAATTATCTTTAATGGCTATAAATACAAAAATAAAATCTGTCAATATGGGGGAAAGAGGAACTACAATCTCTGTTCTTTCTACAGAGATAAAAAAAGCGGCTGAATTTCAAAATGAGTTTTCTACAAAATTTGAAGAAGAACTTACAGCTGTTTCAAAAACCTTAGAAAGTTTAATCAAAGCATTTGAAGAAATTTATAATAATTTTGAAAATTTGGTAAACAATTACAAAAACAACATTCAAATTAAAAATTTTCAAATGGACAGAAATTATATTTTCAAACTTGAAGAAATTATTTTTAAATTAGAAAAACTAAGATTAGATTTTGAAAAAAATAAACATTTAAATAAATCTGTGTATAAAAGACTTTTAGAGGATTTAAAAAAATTCTTAGATGAATATGAAAATTATATTACAAACAAAATAATGGAATTTAAAGATATGTTCCAAAGTTTCGAAAAAATAGAAAAAGCTTGTAAAACCGCTCAAATATCTGTAAATAAAGAATATAAAAACATTATGAAAATAATAAAAAGTTTTCAAAATTTAATTTCAAATATAATAAAAAATCTTTATTTTATTGAAAACTTTTCTAAAACAATAGAAGGTTTAAGAGTTTTAATGGCAATAGAAGTAAACAGAATTCAGGCTAAGGAGTTTTATTCCATTGTAGAAGCTATGGATAGAATAAAACAAATTTCAGACAAAGCACAAATAGAAATGCAACGTTTATTTTTAGAGTGGCAAAGAAAGAATGAGAAAATGGAGCAAAGATTTGAAAGATTAAAAATTATAAACGAATGTATGGATGAAACTTTATCTTTAAATTCTGAATACCAAAAAAAGCTTATAGAATTTTTGGAAAAACTAAAATCTCAAATGAAAAAAATAAAAAATTTTTTAAGTTCTAATAAGATTTAAATGAAATATCAAAAAAAAGTTTATCTAAAAGATATTTCGGTTTTGGATAAGTATTAATAAGGTTATATATAGAAACTATATTTTGATAATACTTTAAAAATAAAGGATTTTTTAAAGATATATCCATCATTACTTCAAGTAAACTTTTAAAACTTTGAATATCTATTTTTTCTAATTTTTCACTTAAGGAAAAATAAGAAAAAAAGTCTTTTTCTTTTATTAAATTCAAAAATTTTTTGGAAAAGTCTATTAGTTTATATTTATATATTCTTAAAAGATGAGCGGGTCTTCCTTTCGAAAATTCTATAAGTTCTGGATTATTTTTTATATCTATATTATGTTTTTTTGCAAATTCCTTTATTTCTTTTTTATTTAGAGGAGAAAATTTAAAAATTTTTGCTCGGGAAAAGATAGTTTTTGGAAGTTTATTTATATTGTTTACTATAAGTATTATAAAAGTATTTGAAGGAGGCTCTTCAAAAATTTTTAAAAGAGCGTTTGCTGCCTCTAAAGTCATATCTTGAGCATTATCTAAAATGGCAAGTTTATATTTTTTTAAAGGTTTTCTATTAAAAGAAAGAATAATATTTCTAATATCATTTATTTTAGGATAGCTATCTTCTCCTACTAAGATAAAATCTTTTGAGCTTACTTCTTCATCTGAAAATAGACTTTTTGCAACAAGTTTTTTTCCAATTCCTTCAAAACCTTCAAAAATCATATTAGGAGGAAGCTTTTCATTTTCCTTTAATTTCAAAAGTAAATTTATATTTCTTTTATGACCTATAATCTCTTCAAGCATTTTAACTTAATTTCCTTCTTTCATTTGCGGTTTCTTTTAAAACTTCAAAAAGTTCTTGTTCCTTTTCGTCTTCTATTAATCTTTTATAATAAGCAATTACTTTTTGAAAGGTTTCCAAAACTTTTAAAATATTTTTCTTATTTTCTAAAAATATATCCTTCCACATAGTTGGATCGGAAGCTGCTATTCTTGTAAAATCTTTAAAACCTGCCCCTACAAATTCAAATAAATTAATTTTTTCTTCCTTTGAAAGTTTTTTTATGGTATCTACAAGAGCATAAGCTACAAGATGAGGAAGATGAGATACGGAGGCAAAAACTAAATCATGAAAATAAGGATCCATAGTTATAGGAATGGAACCTAAAACTTTCCAAAATTGAATTATTTTTTCTATAGTTTCTTTTTTATTTTGTTTAGTAGGAGTAATAATGCAAAGTTTATTTCTATAGAGGTCAAAAATAGCGTTTTCTATACCCGATTTTTCATTACCAGCTATTGGATGAGCTCCTATAAACTCTACATTTATGGAAGATAAAAGGTTTTGAGCAAATTCTACTAAATGACCTTTAACACTTCCTAAATCAGAAATTAAAGGTTTTTTTTCTAATTTTTTTAAAAAATCTTTTAAAAGTGGTAAAACCTTATAATAACTCCTAACAGGAACAGCTAAAAATATTAAATCCGCCTCTTTTAAAACTTCATAATCTGTAGAACCTTTATCTATTAAATTATGTTTTAAGCCATAATTAACTGCTTTTTCATTTATATCTACTCCAAAAACTTTTATATCTAGATTATTACCCTTTATACTTTTTGCTAAAGATCCTCCAATTAAGCCAAGTCCTATAATTCCTATTTTTTTAAAAGGACTTTCCATTTTATCTCCTCTAAAGTTCTATATCATCTAAACCTAAATATGTATTTTTATATCTTATATATCTTTTTGCATGCTCTATTAAACCTTCAACTTCCTCTTTGGAAAGTTCCCTTTTTACTTTAGCTGGAGCTCCCATGATGAGACTATAAGGTGGATACTCTTTATTTGGAGGAACTACACTTCCAGCAGCTACAATAGAACCTTCCCTAATTAAAGCACCATCTAAAATAATAGCTCCCATACCAATTAAACATCCGTTTTCTACAGTACATCCATGTAAAACTGCATTATGTCCAATGGTTACATAGTCCCCTATTATAGTTGGATGTGTTTTATATGTTACATGAATAGTAACATTATCTTGAATAGATGTTCCCTTACCTACCCTTATATAGTTAACATCACCTCTTACACTTGCTCCGAACCACACAGAAACATCATCTTCTAATACTACATCTCCGATAACAAAAGCATTTTCCGCAATAAAAACATTTTTTCCTACTTTTGGAAATTTCCCTTTAAAAGGTATAAAAGGCATTATCTCCCCCTGAAATTAAAGATGTTTTCTTAATTATAGCCAAAAATAAACTCTGGAGATATAAAAATTCAACTGGTAGTTAGTAACGCGGGATCAGATGATTCTACTCTAAGACATCAATGTTTATGGTAAAACACTTTCGTGATGATAATACCGTGACAAGAATTTATTTTAGACTTTATACTCCAGGAAGACAAAATACAACTTACTATATCTTTGAGGTTATGAAAACTACCAATGTGAGTTGCAATCCCGCCTAGAAAAGCAGGCGTTTCAAGCGTTTAACCTACGATATTGAAAACACACAATCAAAAACAAATTTAGAGGTTGCAATCCCGCCTAGCAAAGCAGGCATTTCAAGTGAAGATATTACTCCAGCAGATATTGAAAACTATTATAGACTTTATTCAGTTGCAATCCCGCCTAGCAAAGCAGGCATTTCAAGTTTCACTTTATTCAACTGAAAAATTGAAAGAATATTTAGATGATATATTCAATAATGTTGCAATCCCGCCTAGCAAAGCAGGCATTTCAAGACCAAGCTGGAAGCCCTTGTGTGCCATGGGTAATTTTGTAAAAAAGTTGTAAATTTGTACCTCGACATACTTATTGGTTTTTTAGTGATATT
>JAMOTM010000057.1 GCA_027002265.1 Aquificota bacterium
TATTTATCCATATAGAAATACAAGGTTACAAAGAAAGTGATTTTCCAAAAAGAATGTTTTTATACTACTGTCTTTTGTATCCAAAAGTTAAAAGAGATTTGATTAGCCTTTGTTTATTTGTAGTTAAGGACGATGAGAAATACAAACCAAACAAATTTACATATAGCTTTGAGGACTTTAAACTAGAGTTTATATATCCTGCAGTAAATCTATATGAGCTAAAAGAAAGGGCTTTAAAGTACATAGAAAAAGGGATAAGAAACATATATGCAGATATAGTTTTACTATTTTTCGAGAAAATGGAAATAGAAAAGAGGATAAAGAAGGGAGAAAGCGTAGAGAGCATAAAAGAGGATTTTCTTTTAAATTACTTTAAAAGCTTTGCGAAAAAGCTAATAGAAAAAAGATATGCAAAAAGACAGGTAATTGTAGCTTTTAAATTTTTAGATAGATTAATATTTAGCAAGCCAAAATTAGAAAAGGATATTAAAGAGAAAGCAAAAAGGCTTTTGGAGGAAGAAAAAATGGGTCTTATTATGGATATTTTTGAAGAGTATAGATTAAAAGGTCTGCAGGAAGGTTTAAAACGAGGTTTAGAAAAAGGTTTAAAACAAGGCTTTGAAAAAGGTTTAAAAGAAGCTGCAAAGAGAATGTATAAAAGAGGTTTTACAATAGAGGACATAGCTGATACTATAGGAGTTGATATAGATACTATTAAAAATTGGCTAAAAGAAGAGAAATTACTGTAATTTGATATAAAAAAATATACTTTTAACTCATATTGATCATATTAACCTTTTCAAAGATAAGAAACTTATTAAAATCTTTAAAAACATCCTAAAGGGTATGTAGATATAAGAAATGCAAATAGATAAGCGTTTTGAGAGTTAGATGTAGGTTCACAAGCTATAAATGAATTAAAAAGGAAAATTTGCTATAAATTATAAAAAAATAAAAAAGGAGTTAAGCTATGAAAGAAAATCTATTAAAACAAATAAAACTTTATAATGCTCCTTCAAAAATAAAAAAGATTTCAGTTATAGGTTCTTCTGAAGCTACCAAGGAAGAATATGAGGTAGCTTATGAGCTTGGAAAATTACTTGCAAAAAAGGGTTATGTAGTTGTATGTGGAGGAAGAACCGGAGTTATGGAAGCAGTTTGTAAAGGTGCTAAAGAAGAAGGAGGTCTTACTATTGGGATTTTACCAACTTTAGATGAAAGTAGTGCTAATCCTTATGTAGATATTAGAATTCCTACTGGACTTGGATGGTTTAGAAATCCGCTTGTAGTTTTAGCTTCAAATAAAGTTATTGCTGTAGGTGGAGCTTATGGAACTTTATCTGAGATAGCTTATGCATTTATGTTTGAAAAGGAAATTGTTGGATATAAAACTTGGGATGTAGTAAAAATCAATTTTGAAGATAAGCACGAATTTTTTGAATACTTGGAAAGGGTATTTTTAAAGGAAAATGATTAAAAATTTTTTTTATATTGGAACAAGTGGATACTTTTATAAAGATTGGTTAAAAACTATTTACAAAGGTGAAAAAGATTTATTAAAAGTTTATGAAAAATATTTAAATGCTTTAGAAATAAATTCAACTTTTTATAGATTACCTTCTTTTTCTTCTATAAAAAATTATCAAAAGTATAACCTTTGCTATATTTTTAAGCTTAATCGTAAGGTAACTCACTATAAAAATTTTGATAAAGAAACTTTAGGATTTTTTGTAAAAATAAAGGAAATTTTAAAGGAAAGCTATAAAGGAATTTTAGCTCAATTTCCTCCTTATTTTCCAAGTAAAGAGGAAAATAAAGATTTTTTGCTAAAGCTGAAGGACTATTTTTTAAAAGAAAATATTTATGTATTTTTTGAGCTTAGACATATTTCTTGGGAAAATGAATTAAACTTTTTTAAGGAAAATAAAATAAATGTTATTAAGGCTTATTTTCCAAATTATTTAAAGTGGAGCAAAGCTTTTAATTTTGAGGATAATAAAACTTACTTTCGGGTTCATGGATTTAGAAAACTTTATTTTGATGATGTAAAAGATAAGCTAGAGGATATTAAAAATGATATTTTAAAATTGAAAAAACAGGAAAATTTTATATTTTTTAACAATACTCTAAATGGCTATGCTTTTTATAATGCCCTTAAGCTAAAAGAAATTTTAGATGTAGTGTCAAAATAGAAAAAAGAAAGAAAAACAATGATAGCTAAAGAGATATATAAAGCTTTAGATTTTGATAAGGTTTTAAATAAGGTAAAAGCATATGCAAAGGGAACTTCAACGAAAGAAAGATTAGAAAATGAACCTTTTTTAATTTCTAAAGCGGAAGTTGAAAGGGAGCTAAGAAAAACTTTTGAAGCAAAAAGATATTTAGAAGAGTTTGATTATCCTATAAAAAAGCTTCCAGATTTAACATCTTTAAAAGCAAAACTTAATGTAAAGGGTAGTTTATTTTCTAGAAAGGAAATTTCTAATATTTTAATTCTTTTAAAAGAAGCTAAGAAGTTAAGGGTAAAAGAAAATACCTTTGAAAGATTTTCCCTTTTAAAAGATATTTTGAAAAATTTACCGGAATTTGAGTCTTTTTTAGAAAATCTTGAAAGGAAAATAGATGAAAGAGGTTTTATTTTAAATTCAGCATCTTTTAAACTTGAGAGTATTAGAAATCAAATAAAAGATATAGAAAATCAAATAAAAGATTTGTATCAAAATCTTTTTTCAAAGTATCCTTCTATATTTCCAGATAGGATTATAAAGGTAATAGATGGTAAATATGTTGCTCTTGCAAATCCAAACTACTCTCAAAGGTTAAAGGCAAATTTAATAGAAAAAGCTTCTTTTAAAGTATATATAGAGCCTAAGCAAATAGAAGTTTTAAATAGAAAACTAAAAGCTTTATTTTTAGAAGAGGAAGAAGAGGAAAAAAGAATAATAAGAGAAATATCAAAAGATATAGTTTCCTTTGGAAATCAAATTTGGCAAATTTTTAAGACTTTAGAGACATTAGATTTTTATATGGCAAAAGGAAGGTTTTCGCTGGAGATAAATGGAAAACTTCAAAAGATATCTGATAAGTGGAATATAAAAAATGCACGTCATCCTTTAATAGAAAAATGTGTGCCTATAGATTTAAAGCTAAAAAAAGGTTTAGTTATAACAGGACCAAATACTGGAGGAAAAACTGCTGGTTTAAAAACTTTTGGACTTTTTGTTCTTTTAAATCAAAGAGGATATTTGCTTCCATGTGAGGAAGATAGTGAAATTCCTATCTACGATAATCTTTTTGTAGATATAGGAGATAAGCAAGATATTTTGGCAAATCTTTCTACCTTTTCTTCCCATATAAAAAATATATCAGATATTTTAAAAAAAGCCACGAAAAACTCCTTAGTTTTAATAGATGAACTTGGGACAGGAACAGATCCTATTGAGGGAGCGGCTTTAGGTATAGGTATTTTAAAATACTTGCAGGAAAGGAAAGTATCTTGTGTTATAACTACTCACTACTCTCCTATAAAGCTCTTTGCATTAAAATCCGAATATTTTGATACAGCAAGTGTAGCTTTTGATGAAAAAACTTTAAAACCTTTATATAAGCTCATATATAACACTATTGGAGAATCTTACGCTTTTCATATTGCAAAAAGATTTGGTATTCCAGAAAAAGTTTTAGAGTATGCAAGGCAGTTTTTAGAAAAGGAAGAAGGTTTAAAAGATATTAAGTCTTTGGGAAAAAAGCTTGAAAGTTTAATTTATGAATATGAAAGTTATAAGGAAGATCTTAGGAAAAAAGAAAAAGAGCTTAAAAAATTAGAAGAAAAATTAAAGGAAAAGGAAAAACTTTTAAAAGAAGAAAAAATAAAGGAGCTAGATAAGCTTATAAAAGAACTTCGTCAAAAAAGACATTTAACAAAAAAGGAAGAAGAAAAAATTAAAAAGGAAATTGAAAAATTTGAAGAAAAGGAAAGTGTAAAATACTCTTTTAAAGTGGGGGATAAGGTTAGAGATAAACTTAGCTTAAAAACTGGAACCATTATAGATATTAATGAAAAGAAAAAAATTGCTACAGTAAGCTTTGGAAATATAAAAATGAAAGTAAAATTTTCTCAGCTTGAGCCTATTTTAGGAAAAACTTCTTTAGATATGGAAAAGGTAGAAGTTGTATCTAACGTTAAACCTCCTCCCTTTGAACTTAAACTTTTAGGAAAAAGAGTTTCTGAAGCTTTAACCGAGCTAGAAACTTACTTAGATAAAGCATCTTTAGCAGGTTTAGAAAAAGTAAGAATTGTTCATGGTCTTGGAACCGGAGCTTTAAAAGAGGCTATCTGGGAATACTTAAAATCTTCTCCCTATGTAAAAAAATTTTACTCAGCTCCTCCTCATCAAGGAGGAAATGGAGTTACGATTGTGGAGTTAAGGTAATTATTATTTTTACTTTGCCCTATATATTAATAACCTAGAAGCTTTTAACAATTAAAAATATAAAAATTAAAGACAGTAGAAAATAGAATGCTTGTAGAAGACGAAAAAATAGATAAAAAGGAAAAATTACTTTCTTTAGTTAAAAACGCTATTTACAAAGCAAAAATATATCCAAAATGGAATAAAGTTCATTTTCCGGGAAAATATAAAAAGTTTTTAAATAATATAAGCGATGAGCATCTTAATGATTTAAAAAATAATAATTATGTAGATAATCGGCTCTTCCATTTTTTTAAAAGAAAGTACATAAATAAAAAGAAATTTTTAAGTCACCCCTATGAACTTGATATATACTTTAATAAGCTTTTAGATGATAAAAATGCTCTTGTGTATTATTTTTCTTTTAATAGAATCATAAGAATAAATATTACAAATTTTTTACTTTTTGGGATTTTGGAAATAGATGGAACTAGAGTTTCTTTAATTTTCCCAGATAATTCTCTTGCTGTTTTTGAATGTTTAAAAAGATGGAATTCTAAGTTTTTAGGAAAATTAGAATGTTTCTTAGAGGTTTAGTATGTTAAAAGTTTTATATACGTGCTTTTTTTTACTTTTTTCCTTATCTTTATCTTCAGAACTTACTTATAAAATTCCCTCTTCTTTATTTTTAAAAAAAATAAAACTTATTTTAGAAAAAAAATTAAATTCTCAGGGCTTTAAAGATAAAAAGTATAAAATTACTACTCTTTTCTTTTCTCTGCCAGAAAATGTTTTTCTTCCAATAGACTATAAAATAGATATTCAATTTTTGGATAATTTATCTAAAAATTGTAAAAATGTAAAGCTAAGGATTTATATTCCTTTAGGAAATAAAACTTTTTCAATATATGAGGGAGTAGTTTGTTATAAAACATTTATTAAAGCTTATGCTGCAAAGACATATATAAAGAAGGGTGAAATAATAAGTAAAGATATGATAAAGCCTACTTATGTTTCAGATATCCAAAAAAATTTTGTAGTAACAAATATTACTCAGATAATAGGAAAGGTAGCAAAAGTAAATATTTATCCAAATCAGATTATATATAAATATTTTTTAGAAAAACCAAAACTTGTAAAAAGAGGAGAAAAACTTATTTTAATTGCCTATAACAATGGAATTTTGGTAGAACTTGAAGTTTTAGCTTTAAGTTCGGGAGGAAGGGGAGACTATATTTTTGTTAAAAATCTATCAAGTGGGAAAGTTTTAAAGTGTAAAATAATAGGTAAAGGGATATGTTTATATACTAATTCCTTTTAAAGCCTTTAAAAGGAGGAAACAAATGAAACTTTTTGTAGATAGATTTCACGCTGGAAAATTACTTGCAGAGAAATTAAAGGATTTAATAGCTTCTAAATATTTAGAAGATTATAAAAAGGATAATATAGTAGTTTTAGGCATTCCAAGAGGTGGAGTAGAAGTAGCTTATGTTATAGCAAAAGAATTTGATTTACCTTTAAGAGTTATTATTCCAAGAAAAATAGGGGCTCCTTTTAATGAAGAATTTGCAATAGGAGCTGTAACCGAAGATGGAGAGGTTCTTTTAAATACAGAAGCTATGCTTGTTTATAACATTCCAAAGGAATATCTTATAAAAAAAGTTAAGGAAGAAATGGGAGAAATAAAAAAAAGAAAGGAACTTTACCAAGGTTTTAAAGAAGAAATTCCCTTAAAAGATAAGGTAGTTATTTTAGTAGATGATGGAATAGCCACAGGTCTTACTGTAAAAGCTGCTTTAAACTATATAAAAAAACAAAATCCTAAAGCTATTATTCTGGCTGTTCCGGTTTTACCTGCAGATAGAGTTGAAACTTTTAAAAAACTTGTAGATGACTTAGTTTATGTTGAAGCTCCTATAGATTTCTGGGCAGTAGGGCAATTTTATCAAAGCTTTCCTCAAACTTCCCATGAAACTGTAATTCGCCTTTTAAAAGATACAAGATAAAAGGGAAGGTATAAAATGTTTAAAACTCAAATAATAAGCTTAAATATTTTCAATAAGACTTTATATCTAAAACTTGAATATCAAAATATTGCGGGCTCTATAAAAGATAGGGTTGCTTATTTTATTTTAGGAATTTTAAAAAAGGTAGGAAAAGTAGATAAAAATACTATTGTATGTGAAGCTACAAGTGGAAATACAGGTATTGGGATTGCAAGTTTTTGTGCTAAAAATAAAATACCTTCTTTAATCTTTTTACCGGAAAATACGTCTTTAGAAAAGATAAAAATTTTAAAGCTTTTTGGAGCAAATTTAGTACTAACTCCTAAAGAAATAGGTTTAGCTGGTAGTTTAAGACTTTTAAAAGCATTTTTAAAAAACGAGTTTTTAATTATAGATAATACCTTAGTTTCAAAAAGAGATAAAAATTTATATGGAAAATTAATAACAAATATAGAACCAAAGAAATTCTATTTTTTTAAAAAGTATTTTTTTAATCAATTTGAAAATCCCTTAAATTGGATTTGTCACTATAAGACTACAGCAAGGGAAATTTTGGAATTTTTAGAAGAAGAAAAAAAGAAAAAAATAAATATAGATGCTTTTGGATGTGGAGTAGGAACTGGGGGGAGTATTTACGGAATATCTAAAGCTTTAAAAGAAAAATATAAGACTATAAAAATATTTTCTGTTTTACCTAAAGAGTATCCTCATGATATTGAGGGTATAGGTCCTAATTTTGAACCTCTTTTTTATAGAAAATTAAAAGAAGAAAATCTTTTGGATGAGGAAATTAAACTTTCTACTTTAGAGGTTAAATCCTTTCTAAAAGATTTTATTAAACATACCGGTATCCCAATTGGACTTTCAGCTGCGGCAAATATTTTAGCTTCTTTGATATTTTTAGATAAGCACAATTTAAATTCAGCTTTAACTTTGGTTCCAGACAATGTTTATAAATACCTAACAAAGATAAGTATTTAGTCGAAAATTAATTAAAAACCTTAATTGTGATTTTTATAGACTTTAAACATTAAGAGGTTTTCTATGCTTGAAGTAAATAAAATAGAAAATATTCCTCAAACAAGCCAGGTAAAAGCAGATCAAAAACAAATTGATGTTAGACAATTTTCTCAAGTTCAAACTCAAAAATATGTAAAAACTACTTATGAAGCCTCTCAAGGAGATATAGCTGGATTTTTACAAAAATACTTTCCAAAAAAAGAATTTGTCGCTATTTTTAAGGGTATAGCTCCAAATGGAAAAGCTATTATTCAACTTGGAAAATATACTTTTGAAGCAAAACTTCTTGCAGCTTTAGATAATATAAAAGAGGGAGATATTTTAGTTTTAAAGGTAAAAAGCTTATCTCCTAGCATAGAGCTTGAGCTTGTAGATGTTATAAAAGAAAGAGAAAGAGTTTTAAGAGATTATTTAAAGTTTACTCTTCTTAATATTCTGGAAGGAAAGGAAAGTTTAGAAGAAGCTATAGGAAAACTGCCTATATATTTTGATCTTTCTAAAGTAGACTTTAAATCCTTAAAAGAAGTTTTAAATCTTTCTCAAATAGAACTTCTAAAAACTTTACTTGAAGAGCACTCCAAAACTTTTTCACCAAAAACAAAAGAAGCTATATATGAACTTTTAAGCTTAATTTTTTTAAATACTATTCAAAATAGACATCTTCAATTTTCTTTACCCATAGGAGAAGATGCATCTTTAGATCTGCATTTTTACAAGGAAGGTGAAAAATACCGTTTTGTTATGGATTTTTTAATAAAAGATGCTTTTTTAAAGATAGAAGGTATTCTATTTTTAAAAGATATTTATCTATTAATAAAAACAAACTCTAAAGAGTTTAAACAGATTTTAGAAAAAACAAAACATGAGTTAGTAGCTTTACTTACAAAGGAAGGTCTTAAGGTAAATAGCATTAATATTTATTTAGAAAAAGAAATTCAAAAAGAAAAACCTTTAAATTATATTCAACTTTCGGAAGGAATTTTAGTAGATGAGGAAGTTTAAATAGGAAGGGGGGCAAAACAATGCCCCCCGATTACATCTATTTTATAGTTTTTGCAAATTTAATAACCCAGTCGGAAGCAACTTCAAAGTAGTGAAGATCCTTAACTTTAATATATTTAACATAATCATTATGCATTACATTATCATTATATTTTATCTTGAGACCTGTTTTAACTGCAATTTCAGACTTTGCATCTTTAACTTTATTTTTGACACCATCTTTATCATCTCTTACTATCCATTGCTCATAATCATATAATTCTCTATCTCTATATTCGTCATTCCAGTGGCTATATTGGAAAGTAAAGTATGGAGTTGCTGGTTTATAAAGAAGTTTTAAAGGTTTTTTAGCAGAAATAGAAGTTGCTACAGTATAAACTTTCGCCTTATTATCGGAAGTATCAGAGCTATAAGAACCTTGAACTTCTAAATTAACAGCTTGAACAGCTTTTGTTCCTAAATAAGCATAAAGTAAGTAAGCATTGTTATCATCTCCATTTTTTCTTAAATAATCTAATGCTAAAGCTGCATTAACTACTCCTAAGTTTCCTAAAACCCCTACTTCGAAAGCTTTAGCTACAGGAGTATTTGTATCCTCTTTAGTATTAGTATTTATTACAGTTCCTTGAATAGTAATAGGATTTAAGTTAAGTCCTAAAGTAACTCCAGTTACTTTTTTTGGAGCCAAGGCAGTAGAATTAACACTATATACATCAGTTATACTAAAGTCATATACATCTAAAATGTTTGGTTGCTTACCAATAATCATATAAACTGGAGTTCCTAAGAGTTTTTTAACTTTTAAAAGAGCAACCCCAACTCCTACATTCCCTTCTTCGTCCTTATATTTTGTAATTAACACTAATTTTCCAGTTACATCGTTGTCATTGTAAATTAAAAATGCTTTAGTGTCTTTTCCAAAGTCTACATCATAAACAAGTCTTGGATTTTCAACATTGTTATCTTTGTATTTGATGTAAGGATTGATTTGGGCACCTATAGTTAAGCTACCGGCATATGCAGTACCCATAAAAGCTGCAGTAACTAATGTAGATAATAATTTTTTCATCATTTTAATCCTCCTTTTTATTTTTAATCTATTTTAACATTTTAAATTTTTAAGAACCGTCTTTATATAATATTCTTCGATACATATTCCAATATTTTTAATTTTTATTTTAACATTTTATACCAAAATTTTTGAAAAATCAAAGTTCCAATTATAATATTATAGTTTTTACATAAAATTTCAAGAGTTTTAAAATGAATTAATAGCACTTACTTTTCTGTTTAAGGAAAATATGTTTTTATACTCATAAGCTTCTCTCGTAAAAATTTACGTGCGATTCTTTTGATAAATTTTGTAGGAAGGATTTAAGATCTCAAGTACAGAATGTAGAAAATATATTTCTAATTAGTGCGAAAAAATGGAAAATTAAGAAATGGAAAATAAGAGCATTTATGTAAAAATTATAAAATGAATTTTATTTGGAACTACTACAAAAAATTAAGTAAGTACGGGATTTTAATCAGAAGCCAGTAAGTTTATCAGCTTTACCAATATTATCATTTTTAACTTCTTTTTGCTTAATAATTTTTTGTAATAGGTAAACTTTTAACGGATAAAAAGATTTCAGGTGACAGGTAAAAGAAAGTATATCCTAGCAAAAGCTTTAATAAAAAATCTTTACTTAGCGATAGAACCTTTTGAAAAGAAATAGAAAGAAATTGAGCCATTATTTATGGTCTGTTATCCAAATTTTTCAAAGAGCGCTTGGAGGTGTAATAAAAATTACACGATTTTTGAGATACTCCTCACTTCTTGAAAAGCTTTCTAACTTTTATTTCTTTTGGAAATTTACTCAAAAATTACAGTTTTATTGTTATATACCAAAATTTTGTTTTCAAGATGCCATTTAACGGCCCGAGCTAAAACTAGTTTTTCTAAATCTTGTCCTTTTTTTATAAAATCTTCTATGGTATCTTTATGAGAAACTCTAATTACATCTTGCTCTATTATAGGCCCTGCATCTAGCTCCTCGGTTACATAGTGAGATGTTGCTCCTATTATTTTTACCCCTCTTTTATAGGCTCTATGATATGGTTTTGCTCCAGGAAAGGCAGGTAAAAATGAATGGTGAATGTTTATTATTTTATTTTCATATTTTTCTACAAAATTTTTTGAAAGAATTTGCATATATCTAGCTAAAATTATTAAATCTACATCTAAGGCTTTTAGAATTTCAAGTTCCTTTTCTTCTTGCTCTAGTTTATTTTCTTTTGTTATGGGAAAGTAAAAGTAGGGTATTCCGTAAAACTTTGCTAAGTTTTCAAAGTCTTTGTGATTGGAAAAAACAGCTACTACTTTTCCCGGTAAATCTCCTGAGGAAAATCTGTATAAAAGATCGTGAAGACAATGTCCAAATTTGGAAACAAAAATAGCTACTTTTGGAATGTAATCTGAAAATTTAATTTCAAAATTCATATTATGCTTTTTTGCTACTTTCTCAAATTCCTCTTTAATTTTTTCCCTTGGAATTTTGAAAGTACTTAAATCCCACTCTACTCGCATTAAAAAGGTTTTTGTATCTTTATCTATATGTTGATCTAAATTTATAATGTTTCCATTATTTTTTGCAATAAAACCAGTTATCTCGTGAACAAGTCCTATTTTATCTGGGGCACTAATAAGTAAAACTGCTCTATTCATAGCTTCCTCAAAAATTATAAAAATAAGGTTTTTTTACTTTTTTCGAAAAAATTTTTTAGGTTTTTAACTTCACTTAGATTACTTATTTTTCAAATATTTATCTATTCCCTTTGCAGCTTTTCTTCCATCTAAAATAGCACATATAACATTATAAGATCCCCTTACTATATCTCCACCAGCAAAAAGACCCGGAATATTTGTCATTTGATTTTCATCTACTACTAAGGTATTCCATTTTTCATGATACTTTATTTTATCCTCTAAGCCTTTTATTATAGTTTTTAAATCTGGCTCTTGGCCAATTGCAAGAACTACATTATCTACATCTACTTCAAATTCCGAGCCTTCTATGGGAATAGGTCTTCTTCTTCCAGAACTATCTGGCTCACCAAGTTTTATTTTTATAAGCTTTACCTTTTTTAACTTTCCATTTTCTCCTATAAACTCTACGGGATTATGAAGCTCCCAAATTTTTACCCCTTCCTCTACAGCCTCTCTTACTTCTTTTTCTCCAGCTGGCATTTCTTTTTGACTTCTTCTATATACAATTATTACCTCTTTTACTCCAAGTCTAACCGCAGTTCTTGCAACATCTACAGCTGTAAAACCACCTCCAACTACAATAAGTTTACTTCCAAGTTCCTTTTTTAAGTTTTCTTGGTCAAATTTTGCTCTAAAAAGAAAATCTAAGGCAAAATATACTCCCTTTAAATCTTCTCCTTTTATACCCATACCATAGGGCTTATTTGCACCTGCTCCTAAAAATACAGCATCATACTTTTCTAAAAGTTCTGAAAGGAGTTTATCCTTTCCAATTTCACATCCGTCTATAAATTTGGCACCTTTTCTTTCTAAAAGATCCATATATTTATCTACTATATTTCTATCCAATCTAAAGTCTGGAATTCCATACTTTGGAACTCCTCCTAAAATTCCTTTATATTTTTCATAAATATCTACTTCATACCCCATACTTAGAAGGTCAAAAGCACAAGCAAAAGAAGCAGGACCTGAACCTACTACTGCAACTTTTTTTCCATTTTTCTCTACATTTTCAAAGTAAGTATCTTTGTATTCTCCCTTTAAAACTGCTTCTATTAATTTATCTCCTACAAAAAATTCTAAAGCCCCAATAGCTACTGGTTCCCCTACCTTATTTAATACACAAGCTCCTTCACATTGCTTTTCATGTTGACAAACTCGTCCACAGATAGAAGGCATTAAGTCTCCTTTTTCCAAAATAAGTTTTCCAGCCTCTAAAAATTTTCCTTCTTTTATAAGCATAATAAACTCTGGAATTGGATTATTTATAGGACAACCCTCTATACAAGTAGGATTTTTACAATTTAAACAGCGGGAAGCCTCTTTAATAGCATCTTCTTCAGAGTAAGGTAAAACACACGGCTTAAAATCCTTTATTCTCTCTTTTGGATCCCGCGTAGGGGGATTAATTCTTTTTTCCACAGCCATAAGTTTATCCTCCTTATTTTTTTATCTATTTTTAGCTAATTTTAAAGATTATTTTTCCATATACCTTACTATCTTTTATACTTTTTACCTTAAAAACCTTCTATCTTAAAAACCCCTTATATTGCTTTATAAAAAAATTTTTACAAAAATTTTACAAAAATTTTTTAACTTTATTTAGTTTTTCCTTAGCTCATTTGTAATCAGTAAAGATACTCTCAAAAGGAGGTATCATATAGAAAACAAAAATTTAAGAGACTTCCAAATATATAAAACACAAAGCTTTCTAGAAAATATTAGAAACGGAAATGAAAGATTTCTTGACGGTTTTATGACAAAAAATTCTGTAAAGAAAAAGACAAATTCTAATAAGAAATACATTTTAAAGCTAATCTTCTATTATATAAGATAAAGTAATTTCTCTTCCACGCCTTAAAACCCTTATATTAATTTCCGAAGAGTCTTTTAATCTCTCAAAAGCGGCAAAACCCTCTTCCATAGAGCGAATGGGATATCCATTAATAGATAAAATAATATCCCCTTTCCTAATTCCCATTTTATATACAAAAGAATTTCTTTTTACTCCAACTACCTTAAATCCCAAAACTTTTCCATTTTTATAGTAAGGCACTACCGCCATTTGATAAAAAATCTTTCCAGAAGAAATAAGATTTATAACCTCTTTTCTTTTTACCCGCCTTACTTTTCCAAAAGATTCACTTTGGCTAGATTTTCTACTAGGACCATTAAAGCTACTTGAATAGCTTTTGGAGCTATAAACTATGCTGTTTTTCATTTTAGAATTATTTGGATTTAAGTTTAAAACTAAAAGAAAATCCTCTCCTGTACAATTAAAAATAACTTTATCTTTATCTATTTTTTTTAATATACAATTTGTAATATTTTCCCCTTGTTTTAAGTAAATAAACTTTTTATCTTTTTCCAAAATGGCATAATATGGATAAAGAATTCCAAAAAGCTTTACATTTTTTAATGTATTTGCAGATATAACTTTACTTTTCTCTTTTTTAACTTCTTTAATATTTTTCTTTATCTGCCTATTTAAAAATGATACTTCAAAATAGTTTCTTAAATATTTAGAGCTAGAAACATTTACTTTTTCCCTAAAAAGACCTTTAAACTTTATACTTTTATAAAGATATATCCCTCCAAAGGATAAAGCTAAAATTAAAAACAAATTAAAAAAAAGAAGGCTTCTATATACCATGAAAACCTCTAGACTATTACTTAATTTTTCTTAAAAAGAAGCTAGCGTGAAAATGATAGCATAATTTAATTTGGTGTTTTTAAAATATTATATTGTTATATTATTATAATAATTAAATACACTTAATAAACTATCCTATAACCTTCCTTGGATAAAGAATTCCTTTTTTTATTTCTCCAATTCCTAAAAATTGTTTATTTTCTTTAGAATAAACCTTAAAAATTCCATCTACACTGCTATTACATATAACTTTATTTCCGTTTAAAAATAGCTTTACATCTTTTTGGGGAAGAAAATAAGATTCAAAAAAAAGAGCTTTATCTATCGGAATTATGTATTTTTCTAAATCTGAAGAAGATAAGCTTAAGACTTTTTCCAAACTTATAGCTTGAGATATGTTTAAATTTCCAATAGATACTCTTCGAAGCTTTCTTAGAATTCCACCTACTTTTAAAGTGTTTCCAATATCTCGGGCTAAGGCTCTTATATAAGTTCCTCCGGATACAAGAGTGTATATACTAAGATAAGGAAAGTTATAACTTAATAAAACTAAATCGTAAACTTCTACTTCTTTTGGATTTAAAATAGGAAATTTTCTTTCCTTTCTAAAAATATCATAAGCTCTTTTACCTTTTATTCTTTTTGCACTTAGCTCAGGTGGATATTGAAGCTGTTTTCCTAAAAATTTTTTTAAGATAGTTTTAACTTCTTTTTCCTTTGGAACTTCATAATTATGAACGTACATAATAGGAGTATCTATATCATAAGAAAAACTAATTTTTCCAAGTTCTATTAAAGCTTGATACCCTTTTTTTTCCTTTTGAAGATACTCTACAAATTTTGTAGCTTTATTTACAGCTATAACTAAAAGCCCACTTGCAAAGGGATCAAGAGTTCCCGTATGCCCTATTTTCTTGAATTTAAATTTTTTTTTAAGTTTATTTAAAACATCAGTTGAAGTTATTTTTTCAGGTTTATCTATTAATAAAAATCCATTTATTTTTTCCATAGCTATCCTCTAGCTTTACATTCAATAAACTAAATTTTTAAAATTTTTATTTAAACATTGAAAGGATTAAAAGCAAAAATAGAATATATTATATCAAGCTATATTTTATTACTTTTATTTCCTAAAAGGTATTATCTATTTATGCTTTATTTTATTGCAGGAGGAAACTATGAGAGATTTTATAGATAGTATATTTTCTCATCCTTCTTTTTCTGTATTTCAAAAACTTCAAAATTTAAATGTTGATTTATATAGAAAACTTTTAGAAAAGGAAATTACTCTTGGAAAACTAG
Organism: Aquificota bacterium; assembly: GCA_027002265.1. Classification (GTDB taxonomy): domain Bacteria; phylum Aquificota; class Aquificia; order Desulfurobacteriales; family DQVG01; genus DQVG01. The sequence goes on from JAMOTM010000057.1 coordinate 15,148, forward strand.
ATTTAAAAAAGAACAAAGGTAAAATTCTTTTTATATCTTCAGATGCTTCTACAAGAACTTTAAAATTTGCTAATCCTTTTGAAATTATTCTTCATGTAGTTATATCATTAGCTTTAGATAGTTTAAAAAAAGTTTCAAATATAACAAAAGTATATGCATTAAGACCGGGAAAGGATTTGGAAAAAAGTAAACTTTCTTTAATTTTTGATGAGATAGAAAAGTATATAGAGTATCCTATAAAAACTATTTTACAAGAAAAACTTTCCTTCTTAGAGCTTTTATCTTTATATAATAATTTAAAAGAAATAAAAAGTATTGATAATTTTGAGGATATCCTTGCCCTTTCAGATGGTTCTTATGAAGTGAATGTAAAAAGGGCTTTGCTTTTTCTTGTTAGAAAGGAAAAAGTAGATAAATATTTATCTTCTGAAAATTTAACGGATATAGAGAAATATCATAAAAAACTTATTTTTGATGATATAGATAAGGAAATTTTAGCTAAAATGGAAAATAATTTTTCCACTTTTTTAAAAAATACAATTTTTACACCTAAAAAAATATCATCGTTCTATCTAAGCTTTTACCTTAAAAATCATATAAAAGAAGATAAAAACCTTTTTGATGGAGATACTCCCCTTTTAGATGATGTATCTTTAGCAAATTTAATATTAGATGAAGAGGAGTATTTAATTTTAAGGCTTCCTTACAAAGAAATAGAAAGTAAATTTTATATGCATGTTTTAAAAAACAAGGCCCGTGAACTTAACATTTCCCTTGACCTGTTTCGCATATTCTTTAAAACAAAACAAAAAGTTTTTATTTTTGAAACTCCAAATAAAAATATAATTTCTAATATAAAAAATTTTTTAACAAATATAAAACCCTTCCTAGAAGAAGATGGAGAAGTATATCCCATAAAACTTGCAGATAGATTTTCAAGGGATTTAAGTAAAAAGTTAATAAAAGCTTTATCTTATAATCTAAAATCTATAATCTTTGGACTTAACTATAGAGAACATGATACGGATTATTAAAAAACGCTAATTATAACTATAGCTACAGAGTAGTTTTTCTCATGGGAAATGCTAAAATCAAAAGATAGCTTTATATTCTTTTTTTCTAAGACTTTTCTTAATCTTTCAGAAAATTCTACTTTTAAATTTTTTCCTCCGTCTATTATTTTAATATCAGAAAAATATATCTCTATATTTAACTTAGAAAAAGCTTTTATAAAAGCCTCTTTTAAAGCAAAACGTGCTCCTATACATCCATAAAGCTCGCCTTTTCTTTTTTCAAAGCAATAATTTAATTTCTCAGGAAAAACTTTTTTTAAAAACCTATCCAAATTTTTTATATTTTCTATTCTTCTATTTTCTACTATATCTATCCCAGTAAAAATTTGCATTGCTTAATACCTATTTTAAATCTTTACTTTATGGTATTTAAAATTTAAAAGTACTACAATAACACTTAACATATATTTTTCTTTATTCATTTTATAATATTTAGGAAATTACTTCGGAAAATTGTGTAAAGAACATAAAAAATTTTTGATTTTCAACGTTTAGAGGTCTGATGAAACTTACACGGTTTTTGGAACACTCCCTTTTTAAAGCTTATATATCTCTATAAATTTAAAAAATTTAAAAATTTCATATCCAAAAATATATCTAAATAATATTTATTCAAAATAGTGTTTTATTAAGTTATCCATGAAGTGTGTATTATGTAACCATTATATTTATTTATTTTTAGTTTGACTGAAATAATTAGAAGGCTATATTATTTTCTGAAAAACTATAAGAAAAACTTTATTTTAAGAGAGGTTGAGAAAATGCGTTTACCAGTAATATCTATAGTAGGAAGACCTAATGTAGGAAAATCGTCTTTATTTAATAGATTAATTTCCAAAAGAGCTGCTATTATTGATAATACTCCCGGAGTTACTAGAGATAGAATTATAAAGGAAGCTGATATCTTAGATCACAAAGTTTTACTTGTAGATACAGGTGGAATTGACAATAAAGATACTAAAGATGAAATTGCAAAAAAGGTAAAGGAGCAAGCTCTTAGAGCGATAGATGAATCGGATTTAATTTTGTTTGTAGTAGATGGTCAAACAGGTCTCACAGACTTAGATAAAGATGTTGCAAAAATTTTAAGAAAAAAAGGAGCTGACAAGGTAATTTTACTTGTAAACAAAATAGATGAACCTTTTATGGAAGATTTAGTTTATGAATTTTATAAACTTGGTTTTAAGGAAGTTATTCCAATTTCTACTATTCATAATCTTGGAATCGAAACTTTAAAAGAAAAAATTTTAGAAAAACTTCCAAAAGAACTTAAAGAGTATGCAAAGAAAGTTTATGAAGAAGAGGAAAAACAAAAGAAACTTGAAAAGGTAGTTACAGGTGAAGATATAGAAACTTTGGAAAAAATTGAAGATGCTCTTTCAAAAGGAGAGGAATTTGATTTTGAAACAGATTTAGAGGAGAAAGTTGAAAAGAAAAAAGAAGAAAAAGATAAAAAGGAAGTTCCTATAAAAGTTGCTATAGTAGGTAGACCTAATATGGGGAAATCCACTTTACTCAATGCCCTTGCCAAAGATGAAAGGGTTATTGTTTCAAATGTTCCGGGTACTACAAGAGATGCTATAGATACTTTAGTAGAAATAAATGGGAATAAGTTTTTGTTTATTGACACAGCTGGGATAAGAAAAAGAAGCGAAATGAAAGATATTGATTATTATTCTTATTTAAGGGCTTTAGATGCAATTGATAGAGCAGATGTTGTTGTAGTTGTTACAGATGGAAAGCAGGGAATTACAACAAAAGATGCAAAAATTATAGGTTTAGCTTTAGAAAAACACAAGCCTATTATAATTGCCGTTAATAAAACCGATCTTTTAAATTCCCAAAAAGAATGGGAAAAATTAGAAGATTCTATTGATCTTAACTTAGATTTTATAAAACATGCTCCAAAGGTATTTATCTCAGCAAAGGAAGGAAAAAACTTAGATGAGCTTATAAGAAAAATAAAAGAGGTTTATAAACAGGCTAATACAAAAGTTAAAACCTCTAAATTTAACAAAATCCTTTGGGATATTCAAAAGGCAGTTTATCCCCCAACTTACCGTGGAAAACCTATAAAACTTTATTATGGAACTCAAATTAAGAAAAATCCTCCTACCTTTTTAATATTTACTAACTATCCAGAAGGTATTCCAAAATCTTATATTAGATATTTAGAAAACAAACTTAGAGAACATTTAGGATTAAAAAATGTTCCTATTCGCCTTATTTTTAGAAAAAGACATTAATTGAATGTTAAAATTGTTCTAAAAACTTAAAGGGGGAAAATATGGGATATAAAGTGGCCATTTTGGGAGCTACTGGGGCTGTTGGAAGGGAAATGCTTAAATATCTAGAGGAAGTAAATTTTCCCGTAGATGATATAAAACTTCTTGCCTCTAAAAGAAGTGCAGGGAAAATAATGGAATTTAAAGGGGAAAAAATAAAAGTTGAAGAAGTAAAAGAAGATAGTTTTAAAAATGTAGATATAGCTCTTTTTTCTGCTGGAGCTTCAAGAAGTAAAGAGTGGGCTCCTATTGCGGTAAAAAGTGGAGCTATAGTTATAGATAATTCTTCAGCTTTCAGAATGGATAAAGATGTTCCCCTTGTAGTTCCTGAAGTAAATGAGGAAGATTTAAAGTGGCACAAAGGAATAATTGCAAATCCAAATTGTTCTACTATTCAAATGGTTGTAGCTTTAAAACCAATTTATGATTTATCTCGCATTAAAAAAGTTATAGTTTCTACCTACCAAGCTGTATCTGGAGCTGGTTTAAATGCTATAAAAGAGCTTGTAGATCAAACGGAATTTGTTATAGATATTTATAAAGCCTATAAAGATAAGCTTGAGGATTTTAAATATATTCCTTATAAAAATCTGCCCTATGCAAAAGAAGTTTTGAAACCTAAAAAAATTCCTCGTCAAATTGCTTTTAACTGTGTTCCTCATATAGATATTTTTATGGACCAAAACTATACAAAGGAAGAATGGAAAATGGTTAAGGAAACGAAAAAAATTATGCATGACGAAGAAATAAGTGTATGTGCAACTTGTGTTCGAGTTCCGGTATTTATAGGACATAGCGAAAGTATCTATATTGAAACTGAAAAAGCTTTATCTTTAGAGGAGATTTATAAAGCTTTGGAAAATGCCCCTGGAGTAAAACTTTATAAAGATCCAACTACTTATCCAACTCCCGTAGATGTAGAAGGAGAAAATAAAGTTTTAATTGGAAGAATAAGAAAAGATTTAGATAATGATAAAGCATATACTATGTGGGTTGTAGGAGATAATTTAAGAAAAGGAGCTGCTCAAAATGCAGTTCAAATTGCTGAAAGTTTAATAAAACTTGGTCTTATTTAAAAATTAAGGCTCTTGATTTTATTTTGTAAATATAAAATTAATACTATAGATAGTTTATTGCTTTAGGGGGTGGAAAATGGCAAAATTAACTTTTATAGGACATGCGGCTTGGGCTATTGAAGGAAATAATTTAAAAGGTTTAATAGATCCATTTTTTGATGGAAATCCTCAAGCTGCATTTAAAAAGGATGATTTTTTAGATGTTAACTATATTTTTGTTACTCATGGACACGGAGATCATCTTGGGGACACTGTATATATAGCTCAAAAAAGCAAAGCTACTGTAATTGCATGTTTTGAAATTACTCTTTATCTTGATAAATTTGGAATAAATACTCATAAAATGCATGTCGGAGGAAAATATAAGTTTCCCTTTGGAAATGTAAAACTTGTTCCGGCAGTTCATGGAAATTCTATTGTTACTCAAAACGGTGAAGTTATTTATGGGGGAATGCCATATGGTTTTATTATAGAAGTAGATGGTAAGAAGATTTATCATGCTGGAGATACAGGTCTTACTATGGATATGGCTCTTTTAGAAAAAGAAAATATAGATGTAGCTCTTTTACCAATAGGTGGAAACTTTACTATGGACGTAGAAGATGCAATTAGAGCGGTGGAGCTTATTAAACCAAAGCTTGCTATTCCAATGCATTATAATACTTGGCCTTTAATTGAAGCAGATCCAACAAAATTTGTAGAAGGTTGTAAGAAAGTGGGCGTAGAAGCCTTAATTCTTAATCCTGGAGAAAGTGTAGAAATTTAAGTTTTTAAAACTTAAAAATCAATAAAAATCTAAAATGAGGAAAAAGATGAAAAAAAGAATAGAAGCTATAGTTCGTGGTAAAGTTCAAGGGGTGGGTTATAGATATTATACTGTTCAAAAAGCTGCTAAGTATGGTCTTAAAGGATTTGTTAGAAATCTTCAAGATGGAACTGTAAAAGTTGTAGCTGAAGGTGAAGAAGAAAAATTAAAACAATTTTTGAAAGATCTTTATCAAGGTCCTCCTCTTGCTATAGTAGATGATATTAGTGTTAAATGGCTTGAACCAAAAAATGATTTTGACAGTTTTGAGATAAGATATTAGACTTACCTTAAGGGGGCTTTTTTAGCCCCCTTTCTTCTAGTAAAACCAATAAATACTTAAATACGTAACAATTAGGATATAAAGTGGAAACTTTTGATAAAAGAAAAAAGTTTAAAGCTATTTTAAAAAAAAATCCTCTTTACATAATCCTTATAAAAAAACTCAAAAAATACTATCAAAAAAAATATTTTTTTTATCTATCCCACGATAAAGATAAAGCTTATCTATATCTTGCTGCTCTTGAGAGTTTAAAAGCTTTTTTAAAAGGGGAAATTCCTATTGGATGTGTTTTAGTTTCTCCAGAAGGAAAAATTTTTAAAGCTCACAATTTAAAAGAGACTTTAAAAAAACCTTATGCCCATGCGGAAATTTTAGCTATAAAGAAAGCTTGTAATTACTATAAAACTTGGTATTTGAAAGATTTTAAAATATACGTAACCTTAGAACCATGTCTTATGTGTTTTGGATGTATTTTAGAGTCAAGGATAAAGCATATCTATTTTGGATACAAAGAAAAAAAGTATGGTTTTAGTAATTTTATAAATTTCCAAAATTTTTTTCCGAAAATCCATATTAAAAATTTTAATCTTTCCGATATTATTATTCCCATAAAAATTTTTTTTAAATTATTACGAAAAAGGTAATAATTTTAGTTTTTAAAATGATATAATTACTTTTGTTGATTAATTTAAAATAATTGAGGGGGACTATTAAAAATATGGATAAATTTAAAGGGAATAACGATTTTACGCTTGGGGCAGAACTTGAGCTGCAAATTGTAAATAGAGAAACTTTAAACTTAACTCCAAAAAGCAAAATTATTTTAGAAAATATTTCTTCAAAGTATAAAGACTATGTTCAACCGGAATTTTTGCAATCTATGATAGAGGTTATTACTCCACCTTTTAATACACCCGGAGAGCTTGTTTCCTTTTTAAAAGAATTGCTTTTAGAAATAACAAATATAGGAAAAGATTATAAATTTGATGTTTTAGCTTTAGGAACAACTCCTACTAAAATTCCTAAAAACATAAAAATTACAGAAGATGAGAGATATAAAAAGCTTCTAGAGGAATTTCAAATAGTTTTAAGAAGGTTTTATATATATGGATTTCATGTTCATGTAGGTGTTCCAAACGAAGATGTAGCTATAAGAGTTTATAATGCTTTAATAAATTATCTTCCTTGTATTTTAGCTATATCAAATTCTTCTCCATTTTTTGAAGGAGAGTATACTGGTTTACAATCCTACAGAGTAAAAATTTTCGAGCAACTTCCAAGAGCAGATATCCCCCAGTATTTTAACTCCTACGAAGAATTTAAAGAATTATACTACATTCTTAAAACCTCTGGAACTATAGAAAAATATAAAGATATTTGGTGGGATGTAAGAATAAGACCTGATTTTGGCACAGTAGAAGTAAGAATAGCGGATGCTAATCCTGACTTTAATAGACTTGAGCTTATTTTAGCTTTAATTCAAGGATTAGCTTACTACTACAGCGATAAAGATATAAATAAGGAATATTATCAAATACTTAAACAAAATAAATGGAATGCAGCAAGACATGGATTTAATGGAAAGTTTATCTTATCTAATTTAAATTCTAAAGTAGGAGAAGTATGTTTGGATTTAATAAAACTTCTTTATTATCAAGATATTTTTAAAAAGTTTGAAGTGAAAAAATATAAAACCTTTGAAAATATAATTTCGGATAGAACTCTTGCTGAAAAGATGATAAGAAAATATCAAAATACCGCAAATATTAAACAAGTAATGAAAATGGGATTGTTTAAAATTTAGAGATGGCGATATTTTAAGATCCTACCATAAAGGAAAAACTACTATTTAGGTAAAATAAGTATAGTTCTTACTTCTTCTAGAATATATCCGGTTAAGGATTCAAAAAATTTCCTAATAGCATAGGCATCATTAAACTATTGTAGTTAACTTAAATATATTTTCAATTTAAAAGAAACTTCAAATTTGCTTTTTAACATTATGAAAATAGATTTATTATTTAGTTAAAATTGTTGGAGGGTTTTAATGTGAATCTTTTAAAAGAAAAAGAAATTACTTTGCTTTCTCCGGCAAAAAATTTAAAGTGTGCTGTTAGTGCTTTTGAGTTTGGAGCAGATGCAATTTATTTTGGAATAGGGAAATTTAATGCAAGAGCTCAAGGAGAAAACTTTAACTTTGAAGATTTAAGAAAACTTTTAAGTTATAAATTGGAAAAAAATAAAAAAATATATTTAACTTTAAATACCTTAATAAAAAATATAGAAATAGATACTATTTTAGAATTTTTAGAAAATATAAAACAATTTCCCATAGATGGGATTATAGTTCAGGATTTGGGACTGGCAAAAATAATAAAAGAATTTTATCCTCAATTTGAATTACATGCCTCTACTCAGATGGCAGTTACCAATTTAGATGGAGCTTTATTTTTGGAGGACCTAGGTTTTAAACAGGTAGTTTTAGCTAGAGAGCTTTCTTTAAAAGAAATAGAAAAAATAAAAAGTAAAACTTCTTTAAAACTTGAAGTTTTCATTCACGGAGCTATGTGCTATAGCGTTTCAGGGATGTGTTTAGCTTCATCTATTTTAGGAGGTTCTTCTGGAAATAGAGGATTATGTTCTCAAGTTTGTCGTATGAAGTTTTATTTTGAAGGCGAAAAAAAGAAGTTTTGGGGATATCCCTTTAATATGAAGGATTTATGGACAATAGATATTTTAAAAGATATTTTACCACTGGTTGATACTTTAAAGATTGAAGGGCGTTTGAAAGACGAGTATTATGTTGCAGTAAATACTTATATCTATAGAAAAATAATTGATAGTATTTTAAAAAATAATCCTATAAAAGAAGATGAACTTGAATATTTAAGACAGCTTTCAAAATGCGTATTTTCTCGAGAAAAATGGTTAGGATACTATAAAAATCCTTCTCCAAAAGATAATATAAATCCAAATTATCCGGGTAATATAGGTCTTTTTATAGGAAAAATAAGAGATTTATTTTTAAAAAGAAAAAAAGGACATATAAAGATATTTCTAAGAAAAGATTTAAAAATACCTATATATCCCTATGATACCTTTCAAATATTTTTTAAAACTCAAAAAGATAAAAATGTTTTAATTCAAATTAAGAAAGTAAAAGTAAAAAGTAATATTCTTGAAGCAAGAGTAATAAATTCATCCTTAGAAAATTTAGATATTAAAGATATAGATAATAAAGTTTACTTAATAAATTCTGGATACGTAAAAAAGAAGTTTTCTATTAAGCTTCCTAATATCAAGCCTCATAAGGAAAAGTATAAGATAAAACTTTTTATAGATGAAGATAGAAATGAAATAAAGTTAAAATGGAAAAATTTTATTTTTAAGAAAAATCTAAATCTTGAGAAGCCTCAAAAATTTATAACAACAAAAAATGATATAAAAGAGATTTTTGAAAAAAGCCCTTATCCATTTTCCTTTAAGGTTGAAAATATAAGTTACAATGAAAAATATTTTATACCTAAATCTATCTTATCTAAGCTGAAAAAAGAATTTTATGAAAAATTTTACAAACTATTAGAAAAAGAAAAGGAGAATAATATAAAAATTATAAAACAAAATATTTTTAATGAAGAATATAAAAAGATAGCTAATGCTTTTAATATAAATAGAATTATTGTATTTAGCTATTTAAACTTTAAATCCATTTTAAATTTAATAGAGGAAAAATATTTCAGAAAAACAGATTTACTTGTTTATAAAATTATTTCTTTAAAACATTTAAAAGAAGATATAGAAAATTTAAAAAGAATAAAAAATATCCAAAAAATATATCCAAATATAAAATTTGGATTTAGCTTACCTTTAGCTATTTTTGAAAATGAAAGACCTATTTTTGAAAGTTTTATTAAGGAAAATAGAAGTTTTATTCCAAATATACTTTTAATTAATCATTTTTGGGAAATAAAATTATTTGAAAAATACTTTGAAAATTATTTTGTATACTTAGATAGCTTTTGTTATATTTTAAATAAATCAACATATAACTTATATAAAGAATATTTAAAAAGTAAATTTTTAAACTTTGTTTATTCCTATGAAGATGATATGGAAAATATTTTAAAGTTTCCCTTTGGATTTTTAACTATATACTCAGATATTCCCCTGTTTATTTCTAGAACATGTATAAAGAGGGTTTTTGATAGTTGTAATCTAAAAGCTAAAAAAGAGAGTATAGTTTGTAAAGATATTTTTCTAAAAAAGAAACATCTAAAAAAGGAAATTTATGAAACTTTTACAGGGAGGATGTTTGATTGTAAATTTTATTTATTTTGGAAAATTCCACTTAATTTAAATTCTATAAAACCCTTTTTAAAGGATAAAGGATTATTAAAAGA
>JAMOTM010000058.1 GCA_027002265.1 Aquificota bacterium
TCAATTTTTTCTGGCAGATAGTTTGGAGGTACATAGGAAATTCTTGCAGTAGCTTCAGTTTGACCATACATTATAAAGAATTTGTAATTATTTTGAATACTATCTTTATAAAAATATAACTTTGTCCTCTTATTTAACTTTCCGCCAGCTTGAGTAATGAACTTTATATTTTTAAAAGAATACTTAAATCTATGAAGAACTAAATAATGATAAGGTACTCCATTAAAATTAGTAATATTAAATTCTGTAAATAAATTCCAAAAATCTCTTTCAAAAATATTTTTCCGTGTAAATACGATTGAAGCATTCCTTTTTAGATGAGTATTTATAACTGAAAGACCATAAGAATAGAACATAGGTAAATTAGTTATTGCAACATCATTAGCTTCAATTGGCAGATAATCAAGAATTTGTTTAGTATTTATATTTACATTTTCGTAGCTCAGTCTAACGAATTTCGGAGAACCTGTTGTTCCAGAGGTAGGTAAAAGTAAAAATAAGTCTGGATGTAAAGGAAATTCATTTTTTTCATTTACATACAAGGCGTATTCACTATCCATTTCAAATGTTAAAAATAATTTATAGTTAAGTCTTTTATAATTTCCTTTTAATAAAGTAGAGTCCAATATAAAAGTAGGTTTATATTTTTCTATTAAATTTTTTTTCAGAGAAAAATCTAATTTTTTCTCTAAAAGAGCAATTGTTTGTTTATTTTTTCTACAAAAAAGATAAAGTAGAAAAGGAATTAAGCTATTTTCGCAAAAAGAAAAGAAAAGAAATTTATTTTTGTAAGTGTATTTTTCTAAGTTTTTGAAAATTTCTAAAGATATTTCAAAAATATCTTTTGTATCATACTTAAAATTTGTCTTCTCACAATATATATATCCCATTTTAGCCTTCTACAATTTTTATTCCATATTTTTCTAGAATTTCCTTAGCTTTTTTAAAAGATGACATATCTATAATATCGTCCATTTCCAAAGATATTCCAAATTCATTTTCTATTTCTGCAACTAAACTCATATGATTAACCGAATCCCAGTTAGGAGCTTCACCATATTTAAAATCATCATTTATTATTTCCTTTTCAACATTCAAAGTCCTTGCAAATATATCTTTTAAAACATCTTCTTTAACTTCCTTCATTTTAAATTCTCCTCCTCAAAATTTAGCTCCATTTTTAAAACTTCGAAATTTTTATTGTATTTTTTAAGTTGAATAATTCCCTTTTCTTTAAATCCAAGAAATTTATTATATTTAATTGCAGCTTGATTATTTGGAAAAACATAGGCTATAAGCTTTGCAATTCCCAATTCTCTTGCTTTTTGCTTCATAGCTAGTCCCACAAGATAAGCATAAGCTGGTTTAGAATTCTCGGGATTTATATATGTACCAAGTTCAGCTAATTTCTTATTATTTTCATTTTTTATATTAGTAAAATTAAAAACTCCTATATATTCATCTTTATATTTAACTAAAAAATATTTTTTATTTTTTGAAGATTTTAATGACTTAATAAACTTAATATGATCTTCATAAGGAATAAAATTAGGATTAAAAAATAAATTCCTTATTTTTTCGTTGTTTCTCCACCTCCAAACAAGTTTTTTTTCTTCTTCTTTAAGATTTTCAAAAGGAATGATTTTTAAATATTTTAAAACCTTATTTTTCATTTTTAGTTTTTACATAACCTCTCCAAAATATATGGGTTTTTTATCTTCTTTTTTTTCTTCTTCTAGAAAAGCTTTTAAAGCTAAAGGAAAAGGTTTTAAAACTCTTTCTATTACACCCTGAGTTAGGGAAATAACCATTCCATAGTTTGTAATAGGTACGTTTGCTTCTTTAGCTTTTTCTATTCGAGAAAGCATTTCTCTTCTATTTAAGGTGCATCCTCCACAATGTATAACTAAACTATACTCTTTTAAATTTTCTGGATAATTTTTCCCAGCATATACGTTAAACTCTAAATTATAAAGTCCCGTATATTGCTTTAACCATCTTGGAATTTTTACTCTACCTATATCATCTTCAATTGCGTGATGTGTACAACTTTCTGCAATTAGTATTTTATCCTTTTCTTTTAAATGCTTTATTTTTGATAAACCTTTTGCAAATTCTACAATGTCTCCCTTTATACGAGACATAAGGATTGAAAATGTTGTTAAAGGAATATGATTTGGGACATCTGAGTTTACTTTTAAAACTACTTGGGAATCGCAAACAACTAGATCTACATCATAATTTAATTTATTTAAAAGATAAGGAAGCTCCCTTTCTTTTACAATTACACATATAGCATCGTTATCTAAGGCGTCTCTTATAGTTTGAACCTGAGGCAAAATTAAACGTCCCTTTGGAGCTTGTAAATCTATTGGAACTACTAAAACAACAATTCCTCCAGGTCTTATCAAATCTCCAATTAAAGGAGGAGTTTTTAAAAACTCTTCAGGAGTAATTTTTATTAAAACATGTTTTATTTCATTTAATATTTTTTCTTGAGAATCTTTTTCTGCACTAAGATGAAGAATAGGAACTTTATATTTTTCTAGCTTTTCTAAAAATTCTTTTTTTGGCTTTTCTAAGTCGACTTTATTTATAATAAATGCATAAGGAATTTTCTTTTTTTCAAAAAGTGTAATTAAATTTTTTTCATAATCTGTAAACTTGTTTGGCTCTAGAATTAAAAAAGCTACATCACATCTATCTAAGGCTTTTAAAGTAACTTTTTCCCTTTCCTTTCCTAAAGTGCTAAAATCTCCAAGCCCAGCAGTATCTAGAAATAAAACGGGACCAATAGGTAAAATTTCCATAGCTTTTTCTACAAGGTCAGTTGTAGTTCCGGCAACATCAGAAACAATTGAAACTTTTTGACCTGTAATTTTATTTATTAAAGAAGATTTTCCTACATTTGTTCTTCCAAAAATTCCAATGTGAAGCCTTAAACCTTTAGGAGTTGTAATCATAATCTACTTTACCCATACCCATAGTATTTTTTCGGCCTAAACCTGAAAAGGTAGAAAATATAAAAAGGCTATGAATTTTATTTTTTAAGTTTTCATTTTCACCTTTATAATAATATAAAACTCTTCCTAAAAATCCTAAAAACTTTGTTTTATTATCTATATCAATTTTTTTAGATTTTCCCCAAAGACCAGAAATTATAAAATTTTTTAATATATCCAACTTTTCTTCTTCGAAAAATTCTAGTTCATAGTTTGAAAATCTATTAAATTTTTTTCTTAAATTTTCCAAAACCATAATAGGCTCTGGTAAAAAATAATCATAATCATATCTTTTAAAAGAAAAGGGCGTTTTTATATCTATTAAAAAGTCTTTATTATTTTTTCTTTGAGCTAAAATTTCTTCATATTTCAAAAAATTTTTTAGCTTTATATCTTGAGGATTTATAAAAAATTCTACCTTTTCACCATTTTGAAAATAGGATATTTCCCTTTGAAAAATAGAAAAATTAAATAAATTAGAAATAAACTTGTTTGCAATATCATCTTTTAAGATATTTATTTCAAAAAAGAAGGTGTTTTTCTCGTCATTACTTTTAGAATTAACTCTAAAATATAAACTAAAAGGTTTAACTTCAATATTATGTAGAGCCTTAGCTAAATCTTTATCTAAAATATCAAAAATTAATTTGTGGAAAATTCGCGGGTAGATATCAGAAATGTTTGTTTTTACTTTACCTTTTACGAAAATCTTTAGAGGCATAGCAAACTCCCTAGTTTATCAAAGGTTATTTCTTTCAAAATTAACGTCTTATTTAATTATATTTTTAAAGCATTTTAGACTTTAAAAGCATTAAAATAAATCTTCTTCCTTTAGCCAAGATTTGATAGTTTCTACATCCACATTTGTAACTTTGGCAATTAAATCTAAAGATAAACCTTCCCTATACATATTTATAGCGGCCTGCTTTAAACCTTTTTGAAAACCTTCTTCTAACCCTTTTCTCAAACCTTCTTCTAAGCCTTTTCTCAAACCCTCTTCTAAACCTTTTCTTAAACCTCTTTCTTCAAATCTTCTTAATATTCTAGATAAAGTAGGCATTTTTTCTTCCTCCTGAATCGCCCTTAAAACTTCTTTTTCTACATATTTTCCTATTTTTTTCTTTTTAAATATTACCATCTCCAAAAATAGAAAAGCTATTTCTATTTGTTTTTCCAAGTAGCCTTTTTCTATTAAACGCTTTTTAAAAATTTCAAAGTAGTTTTTAATAAAATCCTTTACTATGCTTTTTATATCTTCTTTCTTTTCAAGCCTTTTATCTATTTCCATTTCCTCAAAAAATAATAAGGTTATATCTGCATATATATTCTTTATCCCTTTTTCTATATATTTTAAGGCTCGTGTTTTTAGCTCATAAATATTTACGGCAGGATATATAAACTCAAGCTTAAAATCTTCAAACTTGTATATAAATTTATTTGGTTTGTAGTTTAAGTTTTTAACTATAAAAAGGCATAAGCTAATTAGATCTTTTTGAAGCTTTATATATAAAAGAGCATAGTATAAAAACATACGCTTTTCAAAGCTTTCTTGTTC
>JAMOTM010000059.1 GCA_027002265.1 Aquificota bacterium
TAAAAAAGGAAATTTATGAAACTTTTACAGGGAGGATGTTTGATTGTAAATTTTATTTATTTTGGAAAATTCCACTTAATTTAAATTCTATAAAACCCTTTTTAAAGGATAAAGGATTATTAAAAGAAAAGTACGAGTTTATATATTTCAAGTTTTCCGAAGATAAAATAAAAAATATTTTAGAAGGTAAAAATGCTTTGGGGCACAGAGCAAATTTAGAAAGAAGATTAAAGTAAAATGCTGTTAGTTATTAAATCCCAACTCCAAAGTATTTAAAGCCAAGACTTTCTATATTTTCTTTATTTAAAATATTTCTTCCATCAAAAATTACTTTTTCTTTTACTAAAGATGCTATTTTTTGCCAATTTTCACTATTAAATTTATCATCTTCCACGGTAATAATAATGCCATCCACTTTTTTTACAGTCTCATATAAATCATCTAAAATTACTACATTATAACCATATATTAAATTTTCTTTTAAAGAAAAATAACTTCTTGCGTTTTCTCTAGCCTTTTCTACATAATCAAAGCCTTTTACTTTTACTTTCTTTTCAATTAATTTTTCTATAAGTTTTATTCCTCTACTTTCTCTTAAATCATCTGTATTTGGTTTAAAAGCAAGGCCAAGCACCGCAAATGTTCTTTCTTTTAAATCTTTATAATAGTTTTCTATTTTTTCTAAAAAATATTCAAGTTGCTTTTCGTTTACTATATCCGTTGCCTTTATTAAAATGGGTTCTATATTATTTTCTTCAAATTGCTTTATTAGAGCTTTAACATCTTTAGGAAAACATGAACCTCCCCAACCAATTCCTGCATTTAAAAAGGCTTTTCCTATTCTTGGATCTAAACCCATACCTTCAGCTACTTTTTTTACGTTTGCATTTACTTTATCGCATAGCTTTGCTATTTCATTTATAAATGATATTTTTGTAGCTAAAAATGCATTTGAAGCGTACTTTATAAGCTCAGCTGTTTCTAAGTTGGTTATTACAAAGGGAACATTTTTTTCTTTAAAGGGTTTATATATACTATTTACAAGAATATCTTTTAATTTCTCATCTTTTTCATTTTCAAAACCAAGAACAATTCTATCTGGATTGTAAAAGTCATATAAAGCTTTTCCTTCTCTTAAAAATTCTGGATTAGAAACTACTTTTACATTAAAACCTTTAAAAATTTCTTTTAATTTTCTGTTTGTACCTACGGGAACTGTAGATTTTGTAACGATTATATATTCTTCTTTTTTATCTAAAACTCTTTTTAGATTTTCTGCAGCGTCAAATAGAAAAGAAAGATTTGCTTTTCCATCTTTATCTTGGGGAGTACCAACACATAAAAATATTACATCTGTATTTTTTAAAAGATTATAATCTGCAGAAAAAATTAAATTTTTATTTACATGTTTTTTTAAAACCTCTTCCAAACCTTCTTCATGTAAAGGAGATATGCCGCGCTTTAGCTTTTCTATTTTTGAAGTATCTATATCTACTCCTATTACCTCATGATTAAAGCTTGCAAGTCCCACAGCTTGAATAAGTCCCACATATCCTGTCCCTATTACTCCTACTTTCAATGTTCTTACTCCTTAAATTAAATTTGCAATAAGTTTTAAAGTATTATATACTAATCTTTACAAATTTGATGACTCTCTTGTTTCCCGGGGAGTCATCGAATTTTTGGGAAACTAAAAAAAGGAGGAAAAAATGGGAGTAGATAAGGACGTTATTCAACAAATTGTAAAAGAATTTGGGAAGCACGAAAAGGATACGGGGTCCCCAGAAGTTCAAATTGCTATTTTAACGGCAGAGATCAAAAACTTAACTGAACACTTAAAAGTTCACAAGCATGACTATCACAACAAAAGAGCACTTTTAAGAATGGTTGGTAGAAGAAAGAAACTTTTAAAATACTTACGTGAAAAAGACTTTGACAGATATAGAAAACTAATTCAAAAACTTGGTCTTAGAAAATAATTTTTGGGGGTGCTTTCTCCCCCGTTTTTATTTTAAATATCTTTATAACAGGTATACTAAAATGACCTCTTCAGAAATCCTTTTAGAAATACTTAAAAAGCAAGACATTAAACATTTTTTATACCTTCCTTGTGATAGAGTTAAATCTTTTCTTTTTTTCTTGGAAAATCAAAGAGAAAATCTTCCCTTCTCTTTAATTTCTTTAACTCGAGAGGAAGAAGGTATAGGTATAAGCTTTGGTCTTAACTTAGGCAAAGAAAAAAATGTATTATTTATTCAGTCCTCGGGTTTTGGAAATATAATTGGAGCTTTAATAACTTTAACTAAAACTTATAATTTTCCACTTCCTATATTGGTATCTTTAAGAGGGTTATATAAAGAAAAGATATATCCTCAAATTTTAATGGGAAAAGCTCTTTTAGATATTTTAAAGGCCTTAAAAATAGATCATGTTTTTATAGAAAATAAAAAGGATTTAGAAAAGATAGAAAAGCTTATAGAAAGTTCTTATAAAGAAAGAAAAATAAAAGTAGCTCTTATCCTTCCTTCAGTATTTGAAGGAGAAAATTATAAAAATTCTATTTTTGAAAAAGATAGATGTTTTGAAAAAGAAATTCTTTATAAAAAGAAAGTTTGCACTCCAGATATGACTCGTTATGAATTTTTTAAAGAATTTTTAGGGATCTTAAAATCTTATAAAGAGAAAAGAAAAATAAAAAAGCTTTTATCTTCTTATAAAAATTTTGTATTTTTTGTAAATATTGGTTTTCCTTCTCGGGAGTTTTACTATGCTCAAAAAGAAATAAAAACTAGTTTTCCGAGCTTTTATATGCTTGGAAGTTTAGGACTTGTTAGCTCAATAGCTTTTGGATTTTCCATAACACATTTAGGAAAACAATATAAAGTTATTTCTTTAGATGGAGATGGTTCTCTATTAATGAACACAGGAACCCTTGCAACTATAAATGCTTTTGGAAAAGAAAATTTATCAATATACTGTATAGATAATGGTTCTTGGGGAAGTACAGGTGATCAAGAAATATATACTTTTGATAAAGTGGATTTAGAACTTGTTGCAAAAGGAGTAGGCTTTAAATATACATCTTTTATAAATTATAAAAAGGATCTTTATCTTCTTTTTGAAGAAAAAAATCTCTTAAATAAAAGTTTTAATCACATCCTCGTAAAACCTGGGAATGAAAAAGTTCCTACCATAGAAAAATCTCCTTCTGAAATAATAAAAGATTTCTATGATGCTCTTTTAGTAGTGTAGTTTTCAAAAATAGATTTTTAAGATATCTAATTAATATACTTTTTAAGTCCCTTAGAGAAATAGAAAAATAGAAGTTATTTTTTTATAATATTCTATCAATATTCACTTTTTTATTTAAATCAATCTAACTGGGGAGGATTTTAAATGTATGCTTTTTTTGAAGGGAAAATAGTAAAGGAAGAAGATGCAAAAATTTCTATAAAAACTAATTCTTTCCACTATGGAACTGCTGTATTTGAGGGTATAAGAGCTTATTATAATAAAGATGAAGATCAACTTTATCTTCTTTTTGGAAAAGAGCACTACGATAGACTTCTTAAAAATTGCAAAATATTAAATATAAAGCTTCCTTATACTTCGGATAAACTTGTAGAAATAACTTTAGAGCTTTTAAGAAAATGCAATTGGAAACAAGATGTTTATATTAGACCTATTGTTTATTTTAAAGATTTAACAATATCTCCAAAACTTGTAGGGTATACTCCGGAGATAGCGATATATACTATTCCTTTAGGAGATTATATTGATACAAGTAAAGGAGTTAAATGTATAGTATCTTCTTTTCATAGAATAAATGACAATATGATTCCTGCAAGAGCTAAGGTATGTGGAGCATATGTAAATAGTGCCTTTGCAAAAACCGAAGCTTTAATGAGAGGTGCTGACGAAGCAATTATGTTAAATCCAAATGGAAATGTAGCCGAAGGTAGTGCAGAGAATATTTTTATAGTAAGAGATGGTATCTTAATAACTCCGCCTCCTTCAGATAATATTTTAGAGGGTATTACAAGAAAAGCTATTATAAAAATAGCTCAAGAGGATTTGGGAATAAAAGTTATAGAAAGAAGTATAAATAGAAGTGAACTTTATATTGCAGATGAAGTATTTTTATGTGGAACAGGTGCTCAAGTTTCTCCAGTTATAGAAATAGACGGTAGAAAAATAGGAGATGGAACTCCAGGTCCAATAACAAAAAGTATTCAAAACTTTTATTTTGATGCTGTTAGAGGAAAGATAAAAAAATATAAAAATTCTTGGTTAGTACCAGTTTACGAAAAATAAAATTTGTTTATTACAGGGTGGGGGTGAACCTACTCCCACCTTTAAAAGTTAAATTAAAAAGTTGATACTTAATTTTTTCATCCTTAATAATTTTAATAATATCAACTTACAAACCTTAGCTATACATCCGCTTTAGTCGCTTTTCCTTTCAAATTATTTTTCTTGGCATATCTTATATAATAGAAACACATTATATACTTTGGAGGATTTAATGAAATTTTTTAATAGAGAAAA
>JAMOTM010000060.1 GCA_027002265.1 Aquificota bacterium
TAGCTATACATCCGCTTTAGTCGCTTTTCCTTTCAAATTATTTTTCTTGGCATATCTTATATAATAGAAACACATTATATACTTTGGAGGATTTAATGAAATTTTTTAATAGAGAAAAAGAGATAAAGGAAATTTTATCGGTGATAGAAAGCGAGCCTCAGCTAATATACTTTATCTATGGTCCTATAAATAGTGGAAAAACTGCTTTAATAAAGGAAGTGATAAAAAAAATTGACTTAGATAAATATATTCCATTTTATATAGACTTTAGAATGAAAAACATAGTAGACATAGATGACTTTGCAGAGGTTCTTTTAGAAGTTAGAGATGATATAGAGGTAAAAACATTAGAGGAATCTATTGAAAGGGCATTAGAAATTATTTTAAGTAATATAAAGCTGTTAAAAGGAGCAAGTGTATTTTTTGGAATGCCAATAAATATACCAATATCAGAAAAGGTTTTTCAAAAGTTTTTAGATGGAATAAGTAAAAAAGAAAAAAAGGTAGGAAATATATACACTTATATAGAAAAGCTGCTTTTAAGGATAAGAAGTTTAGGAAAAATGCCAATACTTGTGTTAGACGAACTTCAAATGTTAAAAGATATATCCTTAAATGGAAATAAAACACTTTTAAAAAGCTTTTTTCAGTTTTTAGTAGGTTTAACAAAGGCTCATCACTTAGCTCATGTATTTTGCGTATCAAGCGATAGCTTGTTTATAGAATATGTATATAGCGCAACGGAGCTAGAAGGAAGAGCAAAGTATATACTGGTAGACGACTTTGAAAAAAAAGAAGCTTTAGAGTTTTTAAACTTCTTGGAAAAGGAAATTTTGAAAAAAGAAAACTTTTTAAGTCAAAGTGAAAAAGAAAAAGTATACGATTTAGTAGGAGGAAAACCAGTATATCTAGTTTCTATTGTTAATGATTTAAAAACTAAACCTTTGAAGAAAGTTCTTTCCTACTTTTTGCAAGACGAAAAAGCAAAGATAAAAATGGAATTAGAAAAATTTGATTATATAAAGGTAAGAGTAAAGTACGAAGATCAAGAGGTGGAGATAAAAAAGGAAGACGTAATAGAAATTTTTAGAAAATTTAAAAATCAAGATGTTCTAAAAAAAGATGAAGTAAAAGCTCCCGCATATTATTATCTGGTTAAGAAAAATATATTATTTTTAGATCCTATTAACGAAATTTTAAAGCCTCAAAGTAGACTAACCTGGCATGCTATAAACAAGGCTTTGGAGGAATTAAATTTGGGTAAATATAAATAAATATGTTTTATAAAGCCTTTTACTCTCGACTTTTTAGGGGGAAGAATAATTGAAATTTTTTAATCGAGAAAAAGAAATAAATGAGATTTTATCGGTAATAGAAAGCGAACCTCAGCTCATATACTTTATCTATGGGCCTATAAATAGCGGTAAAACTGCTTTAATAAATGAAATAATAAAAAATCGTTTGGATAAAAGTAGATACGAAGTTATTTATATAAACCTAAGAGGACGCTTTATAGAGGATTATAAAAGTTTTATAAAAGTGCTTTTTAGTGTTAAAAAGGAAAGTTTTAGAGAAAAGATAAAAAATTTTTTTAAAGGTTTATTTTTTTTCTCTTCCAAAGGTTTTAAATAAAGAGGGTATAAAAAGGGTTAGCTCTGGAATCTTAGAAGGTATTCCGATAGCCGAAAGTCTCTTAGAAAAATTTTTAAAAAAAAACAAAATAGAAGATGTATTTCTATTTTTGGAAAACTACTTTGAAAATGTAAGAAAAAAAGGAAAAATTCCCATTTTAATAATAGATGAGTTTCAGGTTATTGGTGATTTAAAAATAAATGGATTTTTGATATATAAACTTTTTAATTTTTTTATTCACTTGACCAAGGAAAGGCATTTAGCCCATGTTTTTTGTTTATCCAGCGATAGTCTTTTTATCGAAAGGGTATATAATGAAGGTAAACTAGAAGGAAGGGCAAAATACATACTAGTAGATGATTTTGAAAAAAAAGAAGCTTTAGAATTTATAGACTTTTTAGTAAAAGAGCTTTTAAAGGAGAAAATAGTTTTAAGCAAAAAGGAAAAAATATACGATTTAGTAGGAGGAAAACCTGTATATCTAGTTTCTATTATTAATGATTTAAAAACAAAATCTTTGGACGAAATCTTAAACTACCTTTTACAAGATGAAAAGCAAAAAATAATTATGTTTCTAAGCTTACTTGATGAAGAAAAAGTAATTATAGGTGAAAAAACTTTTGTTGTAAAAAAAGAAGAGATTATAGAGATCTTAAAAAAAATAGCTCAAAAAGAATTTCTTTATCAAAAGGATGTTCTGCCAAAGATATACTACTTTTTGGTATCTAAAAATATCCTCTTTTTAGATCCAATTAGAGGAATTTTAAAACCTCAAAGCCGTTTAACTTGGCATGCTATAAACAAAGCTTTAAAAGAGTTGAATTTAGTATAGCTAATTAATGTTATTTAAATATGTTTTATATAGCCTTTTAATTTAGACTTTTTAGGAGGAAAATTTTATGGAATTTTTTAATAGAGAAAAAGAAATAAAAGAAGTTTTATCGGTGATAGAAAGCGAGCCGCAGCTCATATACTTTATCTATGGGCCTATAAATAGTGGAAAGACTGCTTTAATAAAGGAAGTGATAAGAAAACTTGATTTAGATAAATATATTCCTTTTTACATAGATTTTAGAATGAAAAACATAGTAGACATAGATGACTTTGCAGAGGTTCTTTTAGAAGTTAGAGATGATATAGAGGTAAAAACATTAGAGGAATCTATTGAAAGGGCATTGGAAATCATTTTAAGCAATATAAAACTATTAAAAAGTGCAAGTATATTTTTTGGAATGCCAATAAATATACCAATATCAGAAAAGGTTTTTCAAAAGTTTTTAGATGGAATAAGTAAAAAAGAAAAAAAGGTAGGAAATATATACACTTATATAGAAAAGCTGCTTTTAAGGATAAGAAGTTTAGGAAAAATGCCAATACTTGTGTTAGACGAACTTCAAATGTTAAAAGATATATCCTTAAACGGAAATAGGAGCTTATTAAAAAGCTTTTTTCAGTTTTTAGTAGGTTTAACAAAGGCTCATCACTTAGCTCATGTATTTTGTGTATCAAGTGATAGCTTATTTATAGAGCATGTATATAGTAGTGCAGAGCTTGAAAACAGAGCAGATTATATATTAGTAGATGATTTTGGAAAAAAAGAGGCATTAGAGTTTATAGATTTTTTAACAAAAGAGCTTTTAGAAGAAAAAATAGTTTTAAGCAAAAAGGAAAAGGAAAAAATATATGATTTTGTTGGTGGTAAACCGGTTCTACTTATAAAAGTAATAAATAAACTTAAAACCAAGTCTTTAGATGAAGTTTTAAACTACCTTTTGCAAGATGAGAAGCAAAAAATAAAATACTTTTTAGAGGACGTAGAAGAAAGAGATATAGAACTATATAAAAAAGTAATAAACGTTTTTAAACTTTTTCAAGACAAGTTGGAAATCCCAGATAGCTTAGTGAAAAAATCTTTAAAAGAATTTTTAGTTAATAAAAATATTCTATTTTTAGATCCGATTAAAGGAATACTTAAACCTCAAAGTAGACTAACTTGGCACGCTATAAACAAGGCTTTAAAAGAGCTTAACTTAACGTAGTATAAGGGGGCTATTTTAAATAGCCCCCGATAAGACTATTTAATCATTTAAAACTTTTTGACAACGCTTACAAAGACCATCTTCATTATAATCTAAAGAATATACCCAACATCTTGGACATTTTTTCCCTTCAGCCTTTTTAACATCTACAATGTATTCTTTGTCTTTTGAAAGTTTTACTTTAGAAACTCCTAAAAATTGTGCCAAAAAGTTATAGTCTTTAGGAATGTTATAGTATTTTTCTAAAACTTTATATATATCTTCTGGAGCATAAAGTTCTACATCTGCCTCTAAGTTATGGGAAATAATTTTCTTTTGTCTCATATCTTCTAATATTTTATTTACATCTTTTTTAACTTTTAAAAGAACTGCAAATTCTTTTTCTATTTCGGAATTTATATATTCTTCCTTTATAACCTCATCAAAGGTATGAGCAAATATAGATTTTTTTTCACCAAACTCTTTTGTATTAAAGTCTTTTATATAGTTAATATAAACATCTTCCATAGTAAAGCTTAAAATTGGAGCTAAAAGAAGAGTAATTCCTTTTAAAAGTTCCCAAAGAACAGTTTGACAGGAGCGTCTTAAAAGGGAATCTTTCTTTTCACAATATAAAGTGTCTTTTTGTACATCTAGGTATATTGCAGAAAGTTCGTTTGCAATGTATTCATAGCTTTCTTTATAAATTTTGTGAAGTTCATAATTTCTATAGTAAGAAAGAACTCTTTTTGCAAAGTTTGTAAATCTACTTAACGCCCATTTATCTATATCTAAAAGTTTTTCATATGGAACCTTATCTTTTTCTGGATTAAAATCTGAAAGGTTTCCAAGTAAATATCTAATAGTGTTTCTTATTTTTTTATAAGTTTCAGCCACATTTCTTAAAATGTTTTCAGAAATTTTTGTATCACTTGAAAAGTCCTCAAAAATAGTCCAAAGTCTCAAAATATCTGCTCCAAATTTTTCAATTACTTTTTGTGGTTCTACAACATTTCCTAAAGACTTACTCATTTTTCGGCCTTGTTCATCTAAAATAAATCCATGAGTTAATACACTTTTATAAGGTGCTCTTCCTCTTGTTCCGCAGGACTCAAGTAAAGAAGCTTGGAACCACCCTCTATGTTGATCAGAACCTTCTAAATACATATCTGCAATTGGATAGTTGTATTTTTTTGAAAATTCTTTTAAATCTTTAAATTCTTCTCTTTGCTCAAGGACACAAGCATGAGAAGAACCGGAATCAAACCAAACATCCAAAATATCCATTTCTTTTATAAATTCTTGAGAAGAGCAGTATGGACATTTAAAATCTTTTGGTAAAAGCTCCTTTTCTGTTAGAGCATACCAAGCATCCGCACCTATATAATCACCATCTTTATAATTTTCAAAAATATTTGCAACGTGCTCTACAATTTCTCTATTGAATATCAATTTTCCACAGTTTTTGCAATAAAAAGCTATAATCGGAACTCCCCAATATCTTTGACGAGAGATACACCAATCTGGTCTTTCTTTAACCATAGAAGAAATTCTATTTTCTCCTTGGGGTGGATACCAAGTTACTTTTCCAATTTCAATTAACGCTCGGCTTCTTAAAGTATCTTCTTTTTCTTCCGGGGGCTCTAAATTATTTGGGAGTTCTCCATCTTTATATTTAATAGCACTATTAACCAAAGTTTTGTAAAGCTTATCTAAAGAGATAAACCATTGATCTGTAGCTCTAAAGATAACTTCTTTTTTACATCTCCAACAATGAGGATAAGAATGTTTAATTTTTTCTTCCTTAATTAAAAGTCCTTTTTCCTTTAAAATTTCAAGCACCTTTGAATTTGCTTTTTTAATATGCATATTTTTCAGTTCCTCAGGTAAAGTACCTAAATCCTTAACTGGACTATTATCCTTTATTTCAGTTTGTTTATATAGATCTTCTCTATATACTCCATTATCATCTACAAACATTAAAACAGGTAAGTTGTAAACTTTTGCTACTTCAAAATCTTCTTCCCCATGTCCAGGAGCTGTATGAACAAGTCCTGTACCAGCATCTTTTGTAACATGATTTCCTAAAACAATAATACCTTCTCTATTTATGAAAGGATGATAATATCTTTTTCTTTCTAGATCCTTTCCTTTTACTTCCTTTATGATTTTTACATTTTCAAATCCAAGATTTTCTTTTTGCTTTTCAAAAAGTTCCTTTTCAAAAACATAAATTTTTCCATCTTTTTCTACATAAACATAATCAAACTCAGGATTTACCGCAATTGCAATATTTGCTGGCAAAGTCCAGGGAGTAGTAGTCCAAATTACATAGTAAGTATTCTTTTCATCTTTAGAAGGAAAAGCTACAAAAATGGATGGAGATTCTTTCTCTTTATATTCTATTTCTGCATCTGCTAATGCTGTTACACAGTTTGGACACCAGTGAACAATTCTTTTTCCTTTATATACTAATTCTTTTTCATAAAATTTCCCAAGTTCTCTTGCAATATTTGCCTGATATTTTGCATCCATAGTAATATATGGATTTTTCCAATCTCCAATTACGCCAAGTCTTATAAAATCTTTCTTTTGAACTTCTATAAAGTGGGAAGCATATTCTCTACAAAGTTTTCTTACAGTTAAAGGATCAACCTCATGTTTTTTCTTTTTTAATTTCTCAAAAACTTTGTGTTCTATGGGTAGTCCATGACAGTCCCAACCTGGAATATAAGGGACTTGATATCCAGAAAGAATATAAAACTTGTTAATAATATCTTTTAATATTTTATTTAAGGCGTGTCCAATGTGAATTTTTCCATTTGCGTAAGGAGGTCCATCATGGAGAACAAATTTTTGTTTTCCTTCTCGTTCTTTTAATAGATATTTATATATATCAATTTGCTCATAATAGTTTAAAATTTCAGGCTCTTTTTTCGGTAAATTAGCTCTCATAGGAAATTTTGTTTTTGGTAAATTTAAAGTATCTTTAAAATCTTTTTCCATTTTTTCTCCCCTCTGCTTTGATTTTCCAGCTTTAATGGTTAATTATACTTAAAACAAAGATTGATTTAGCTTATTTATAGATTATATAGATTTCAAGATAACTAAAATTGCTTTACTTTTTACTATTTTTCTTATTCTCCATTAAAAATTTTACACTTTTCTTTTGTAAAAATAGGTAAATGAAAAAAGAACAAAAGTTTATGATTAATCGGAAGCTGCATTATTGGACTCTTTAGATATTTTTTCCTTTTTTAAAATAGTATCTAAAAGTGCATTTATAAATTTTGGAGATTTTTCTGTGGAGTATTTTTTTGCAAAATTAATTGCATCATTTATAACGGCTTCCGGTGGGGAGAAGCTGCCTTTTAAAATTTCGTAAGTTGCCACTCTTAATATAGCTTTATCTATATCAAAAAGTCTATCTAAGGTCCAACCTTTTTTTAGATGTTTTGAAATAATCATATCTATTTCCTCAAGATTATTTAAAATATTTTTAAAAAGCTCCTTAACTTTCTCTTTAATTAAAGAATTTTCTTCTTTATTTTCCCAAAATTTTTCATATGCTTCATCTGGAGATAAAGATCCAAGTTGATAATCATACATTAAATTTATTGTGTGATATCTTATTTGTCTTTTATCCCTATTTGTAAGTTCCATTTTCTACCTCTTTTTATCTTATTCTTAGAGTTTACTTATATCCTCACATACATTTAAAAGTTCAAGTAAGGCTAAAGCTGCTTCAAAACCTTTATTTCCAGCTTTTGTCCCTGCTCTTTCTAAAGCTTGTTCTAAGGTATCTGCGGTTATTAATCCATAAGTTATAGGTATAGAGTATTTTAAAGAAACTTCTAAAATTCCTTTTGTAGCTTGACTTGCTATAAAATCAAAATGAGGAGTTGCACCTCGAATTAAGCATCCAAGAGCTATTAATCCATCAAATTTTTTTGCTTGAGCAAGTTTTTCTAATGTGATAGGGATTTCAAATGCTCCTGGAACTTTAACAACAGTTATATTTTCTTTTTTTACATTATGTCTTAAAAGACAATCTAAAGCCCCTTCTAAAAGTCTTTCACTTAAAGTAGAATTGAAACGACTTAAAACTATTGCTATTTTGTATTTTTCCCCTAAAAATTTTCCTTCTATTATATTAATGTTTTTTTCATTCATTTTTTACCTCTTTAAAGTAATGAAAAATTTTTAGAGTAATTTTAAACTATTTGAGAATCTCTAAGTTCGCAAGGATAGAAATATATCTTTTCTAAGTATTTATCTAAGTTTTCTGGAGGACCATCATAAATAATTTTTCGATTTAAAGCTATAACTCTATCTGAGACCTTTTTTAAAAGATATAAATCGTGATTTATCATAAATATTCCTATACCTTGTTTTTTTAAATTTTCTATTATAAAAATGAAATGTTTTTGATAGTGGGGATCTAAAGCACTTGTAGGTTCGTCCATAAGAAAAAGTTGAACTCCTTTTACAAGATTTAAAGCTATTAAAGTTATTTGTTTTTGACCTCCAGATAGAGAAACAAACTTTCTATTTAAGATATTATCTATATGTAGCTCTTTTACTACTTTTTTTACCTTTTCTTCTGTTCCTACGGAATATAAAATTTCTTTTACCGTGGCCGGATATAAATTTTCAAGATTTAAAAATTGAGGAATATATCCAATATTTCTTGTATAAAAAATTATTTTTCCTTTTAAAGGTTTATAAAAGCCTAAAATAATTTTAAATAAAGTGGTCTTTCCTACTCCATTTGGTCCAACTAAAGAAGTTATTTCGTGAGAGTATATTTTTAAGTTTATATTTTCAAGAAGAGGTTTACTGGTGGGAGAGTATGAAAAATATAAGTTTCGGATTTCTAAAAGAAGAGTTTTTTTCAATTTTTAGACCTCGTAAAATAAAAAATGGCGGGGACGACGGGATTCGAACCCGCGACCTCCGGCGTGACAGGCCGGCGTTCTAACCGGGCTGAACTACGCCCCCGCCTTGTTTAAGTGGTGGGCGGGACAGGACTCGAACCTGTGACCTCCAGCTTGTAAGGCTGGCGCTCTCCCAACTGAGCTACCCGCCCTTGCTGATGAATATTATAGGTTAAAAATTTTTTTTGTCAAGTTTTTAAAGAAATATTTTTTTAGATTTATCAAATATAAAATTGTTATAAACATCTTGAAAACCGGTAAGTTATAAAATCTTAAAATCTCATTTAAAGGATAGTCAAATTTTTAAATTTTAAAGATTTATAATTATTTTTAACAAAATTTTTGCTTTAGGAGGATAACCTTTGAATGCTCTTATAGAAATTTTAACAGAGGAACTTCCGGTAAGTTATATAGAACCAGCTCTTAATTTTCTAAAAAATTCTTTTAAAGAGCTTCTAGAGAAAAATAAAATAAAGGTAAAAGATATAAAAACTTTTGCTACTCCAAGAAGACTTGTTTTATTTTTTGAAGATATAAAGGAAAACACTAAAGAAGAGGAAAAAGTAATTGTTGGACCTCCAAAATCTGTTGTTGAAAAAAATCCAAAAGCTCTTACCGGATTTTTAAAAAAATTTAAAGCAAAACAAGAAAATTTAAAAATAGAGGAAAATCCTCAAGGTAGAAAAGGTACTTACTATGTTTTATATATAAAAGAAAAGCCAAAATCTTTTGAAGAAGTTTTAAAAGAAAACTTTGAAAAAATTGTTTTAAATATTCCTTTTCCAAAGAAGATGAAATGGGATACTTCTAAAATATCTTTTGCACGTCCTATCAGAAATTTACTTGCTCTTTTAGATGAAAAAGTTTTAGATATAAAAATAGGAAATATAAAAGCTACAAATAAAACTTTTGGTCATAAAATAATGGCTCCTATTTCTTTAAAAGTAAATAAGGCTGATTTAGAAAATTATAAAAATTTATTAAGGAAAAATTTTGTTATTTTGTCTCAAGAAGATAGAAAAAATCTTATAAGGAAGTCTTTATCTGATTTTACACAAAATGAATTTCAAGCAATATCCCCTGAAAGTTTAATAGAAGAAATTACATATCTTGTGGAAAATGTTTATCCGGTCTCAGGTTCTTTTGAAAAGAAATATTTAAGTTTACCACGAGAACTTATATATCTTGTTTTAAAAGTTCATCAAAGAATGTTTGCTTTTGAAAAAGATGGAAGGGTTCTTCCTGTATTTTTAGGAATTTCAAATACTTTACCTGAGGATATAGATACTATTAGAAAAGGTTATGAAAAAGTAGTGAAAGCCCGACTTGAAGATGCTTATTTTTACTACCAAGAGGATTTAAAAATTCCTTTATCAAAAAGAAAAGAACTTTTAAAGGATATTTTATTTCATGAAAAATTTGGAAGTTTATATGACTTTATAGAGGCTTTAAAAGATTTTGAAAGAAAAATTTCACCTTATTTAAAGGAAAAAGATAAAACTTACGCCTCTTTAGAGAAAGATTTAAATATTCTTTTTGATATTTACAAAAATGATTTAACTACCCATTTGGTAGATGAATTTGATGAGCTTCAGGGAATTATTGGAAAATATTATGCTTTAAAGGAAGGTTTTAAGGAAAATATTGCAAAAGCTATAGAAGAGGTTTATAAAGAAAATCCTGAAAGTCTACTTGGAGCTTATTTATCTTTACTTGATAAAATCATGGCTCTTTGTGCCTTTTTTGTTATAGGTGAAAGAGTAAAAGGAAATTATGATCCTTATGGTTTAAGGCGTCTTGCAAATACAATTTTAAATATTCTTTTAAATCCAAAGTTTAAATTGGATTTAGATTTGGAAAAACTTATTGAAACTGCACTAGAAGTTTATAAGGAAAAAGGGTTTAAAGTAGATAATAATTTAAAACAAACCATTCTTGATTTTATAAAAGATCGTCTTAAGTTTAGACTTTTAGAAGAAAACAAACCCTACGACTTAGTTTTAGTGGTTTTAGAGGAAAATGTTCCATATAGAGCTTATGAAAAACTTAAGGCTTTAGAAACTCTATACAAAGAAAAGGAATTTAGAGATCTTCTTATTGCCTTTAGAAGAATTTTTAATATTTTGAAGAATAATGAAACTTACTTTAATGTAAATGAACCTGAACCTACAAGTGAATACGAAAAAAAGCTTTTAGAAGCTCTTGAAAAATTAAAACCTGAACTTGATAAGTACGAAAAAAATATGGATTATTTAAACTTGTATAAAGCTCTAGCTTCCTTAAAAGAAAAAGTAGATCTTCTTTTTGATAATGTTATGATCATGGAAAAAGATGAAGTTTTAAGAGAAAAAAGATTAAAAACCTTAGGTTATATTGCAAAAACTTTAAGAAAATACGGAGATTTTTCTAAGCTTGGTTTAAAAAGATAGAAAAAATAAGCATAGAGGAGAAAAATATGAAAAGGGTAAATAGAAAATTAAGAAAGGCTTTTACTTTACTTGAAATTTTAATAGTTCTTTTAATAATTGGTCTTATTGCAGCGTTAGTTGCTCCAAAAATTTTGCAAAGAGGAGAGGAAGCTAAAATTCAAACTACTAAGGTTCAGGAAAAACAAATAGCTCAAGCTTTAAAACTTTATAAATTAGATACTGGCATGTATCCAACAACTGAGCAAGGTTTAAAAGCTTTGGTAGAAAAACCAACCGAGGAACCTATTCCTAAAAATTATAAAGGCCCTTATCTTGATGAGATTCCAAAAGATGCTTGGGGAAATAATTTTACTTATATTTCCCCAGGACCAAATGGAGAGGCTTTTATAATTATTTCGCCTGGCCCGGATCAGGTTCTAAATACAAAGGATGATATTATTTATAAAGGAAAATAAGGTAAATAGAAGATATGATATTTTTTTATAAGGCTCTTACGCCTAAAGAAGAAGAAAAGGTAGGATACGTTTTTGCAAATAATGAAGATGAAGCTTTAATCAAACTTGCTGAATCAAATTTAAGTATTTTAGAGATAAAGAAAGAAAGAGATTTTTTCTCTTCAAAACCTTCTCAAAATGAACTTATTTTATTTTTAAAAAATTTAGCTTTACTTTTAAAACTAAAAATAGATATAAAGCAAGCCTTAGAAATTTTAAAGGAGTCTATAACAAATAAAAAACTTTTGTTTGCTATAGAGGAAATAAAAGAAGATTTAACTTCTGGAAAGAAACTTTCAGAATGCTTTAAAAAGCATGAAAAAATATTTGGAAAGGAGCTTCCTATTTTAATTGAAATTGGGGAAGAAACTTCACTTTTAGGTGAAATTTTAGAAAGTTATGCAAAACTTTTAGAAGAAAATCAAAAAATAGCTTCAAAAGTAAAATCTGCTCTAGCTTATCCTCTTTTTACTTTAATTTCAGCTTTAGGAATTTTATACATTCTTATGACTTATGTAGTTCCCCAAATAACTAAAATTTTTAAAAGTGCTAAAGCTTCTTTACCTTTACCTACAAAAATTTTACTTAGTTTTTCAAGTTTTTTGACTTCTCATGGAAAGCTTTTAGCATTACTTTTTGTTATTGCAATAGTTTTCATTTATATACTTAAACGCAAAAAGAGAGAAAAATTAGATAAGCTTTTTTTAAAAATTCCTCTTTTTGGAAGTTTAATTTTTTATTCTGAAAATTATAAATTTTTTTCTTATTTAGCTTTAATGCTTTCCTGTAAAATAAATTTTAAGACAGCAATTTCTCAGGCTCTTGAACTTTGTAAAAATGTTTATATAAAAAATAAATTAGAAAGAGTAAGGGAAAAAGTTTTAAAAGGAGTTTCTTTTTCTAAAGCTTTAAAGGAAGAAGGTTTTGAAAAACTAATATATTCCTTAGTAAAAGTAGGAGAAGAAAGTGCTTCTTTAGATAAAACTTTAAATAGTTTAGCAAACTACTACAAAACTAAACTTGAGGAAAAAATAGATTTTCTTTTAAAAATTTTGGAACCAGCTATTACTTTGATTTTAGGACTCATAGTAGGATTTATTGTTGTATCTATTATGCTTCCACTTTTAGAAATGAGCTCTCTTATAAAATAAGTGCCCGTAGCTCAGCTGGATAGAGCACCAGGCTCCGGACCTGGAGGTCGGGGGTTCAAGTCCCCCCGGGCACACTTTTAATCTTTATAAAGTTTTTTATTTATAAGATCTAAAATAATATTTCTTATATCTTCTAGCTTTACAGGTTTGGAAATAAATTTAACATCATTTTCTAGTTTTATATTTTTTTCTTTTTCTATAAAGTTTTTATCAAAAGCACTTATAAAGCAAATTTGAGTATCTTTTAAAGAAGGTTTTTCCCTTATTTTTTTATAAAATTCAATTCCATCCATTTTTGGCATATCAAAGTCTAAAAAAATAATATCTGGAATTTTCTCTTCAGCTATCTTTAATGCTTTTTCCGGATCGCTTTCTAAAAATATCTCAAATTCATTTCTTCCATTATCTATTTTTTCTATAAAAGTTTTAATAATAAAATTATTGAAAGGTTGATCATCTATAATCAAAACTTTTATTTTGTTAGAAAATCTTTTCATTTAATAACCTCCTCAATATGATTTTTAAAATAAAAAATATATATTTTTTTTAAAACTTAGTTTTAATTTATTAGATATCTATTAAATTAAATTATATTACTTTAAAGAATTAACTTGAATTATAATTTTTCTTATTTATATTTTTATATAGGTAACTTAGGGTAGATAAATTTATAATGTAACATTTATGAATATAAAATTCTAAATGGAACTATAAAAATGAAAGACATCAAAAAAAATAAAAAAACTTTTCAAAAAAAGAAAACTTGTTTTTGTTGGTGGGTAGGCTCTTAGAATTTCTTTATCTATCTTTCCCCTAATTTTCTAAATTTATCTTTTTAAAAATCATATCATAAATTTTAGGAGGTGAAACTATGTCTACTCAAACCCAAGAAAAAAACTTTATTAAAAATTTTGCTCCATCTTGGTTTGCAATTATAATGGGAACAGGAGTTTTAGCGATAGATAGTTTGGTATTTTCAAGATATTTTCTTCCTTTAAAGGGAATAGCTTATATTCTTTTTTATCTAAATATCATTCTTTTTATATTGTTTTTAATACCATGGATATTAAGATGGATTTTATATTTTGAAGATGCTTATAATGATCTTATTCATCCTATAAAAAATGCTTTTTATCCTACTATTGCTATAGGACTTATGGTTTTAGCTGCAGATTTCTTAATAATTGGGAAAAACGTTTCTGTTGCAAAAACCTTATGGTGGATTGGAAGTTTAGGAACCGTATTTTTCTCCTTTTTAGTTCCTTATTATCTTTTTCGTTCTGAAAGTGTAAAAATAGATCATGTAAATCCAGGATGGTATATTCCACCTGTGGGTCTTATTGTTATTCCAATAGCTGGAGGACTTCTTTTAAATTATATTTCTCCTTCTTTAAAAGAATTTGCTGTACTTTTAAATTATTTTGGTTGGGGGGCTGGATTTTTCTTATACTTAGCTCTTTTGGCAATTGTAATTTATAGATTTATTTTGCATCACCCTCTTCCATCTACATTAGCACCCACAATTTGGATCAATTTAGGTCCTATTGGGGCGGGAATAGTATCTTTAGTTAATTTAATTTCAAATTCTAGTTTTGTCTCTGTAAAAGAACCTTTTTATGTTTTTTCTCTTCTTTTCTGGGGATTTGGAATTTGGTGGTTTGTAATGGCTCTAATTATGCTTATACACTATTTAAAAAATTTAAATTTATCTTTTGCAATGACTTGGTGGGCATTTATCTTCCCACTTGGAGCTTATGTAGCATCTTGTAATGTTTTATATAAGATATTTAAATTTTCTTTAATATCTCATATAGGATTTTTACTTTATTTACTTTTACTCTTTATGTGGACCATAAACTTTTTCAAAACTCTAATAGGTGTTTTAAAAAGAGAAATAATTTAAATTAGTCTTGCAGTTTATATTTCTTTTATCCCCCCCAACTTTAAAAGTAAAAAATTTTTGCGGGGGGGATACTTTGTAAATATTATCAAATATATCTTTCAATAAATATATTATAATTTTCAAAAATAATCTTTTAGAGTTAAGAGGTTTTTTATGGTTTTAAATTTAATAGAAGGTTTTGGAATTTTAGCTTTGGCTGGTTTTTTAGTAGGTTTTATTTCAGGTTTAGTAGGAATTGGTGGAGGTATGCTTTTTGTTCCTATATTTTGGATAGTTTTTCCTATACTTGGAATAAAGGAAACTTTAATTGTAAAATCCTCGGTTGCTACTTCTGCAGCTTGTATGACGGTAACTTCTTTTACTTCAGCTTACCACCATATAAAAGCAAAATATTTTAATAAAAAAATTTTTAAAAACTTACTTATAGGTGCTATTCCGGGGGTTATCATAGGTGCTAGTTTAACTTCTCTATTTTTACCTCCAAAAATTGTAAAGGTATTTTTTGCAATATTTTTGGCAATAATGGCATATAAAACTTTTAAGGGTAAATCTAAGGGTAAGGCGGAGGCTGAAGAGTCTTCTTATAATGTATCTTTTAAAAATATAGTTATTATAGGATTTTTTGCAGGCTTGCTTGCCGGAATGCTTGGGGTCGGTGGAGGGGCTTTAATAACTCCTATGCTTCATAACTTTTGTCATGTCCCCATAAAAGAAGCTATGGCTACAAATACAGGGGTTGTATTTTTAAATTCCTTAACTTCAAGTTTAAGTTATATTATTTTTGGAATTAAAAATACTCACCTACCTTATTTTTTAGGATATATATATCTTCCGGCTTTGTTTATTATGGTTCCCTTTTTAATTATGGGAACAAAGCTTGGAGTAAAACTTATGCATAATACTCATCCAGATAAATTAAGAAAGATTTTTGCAGTTATTTTATTTTTAGTAGCTTTAAATGTTATTTATAAAACAATATTTAAATAATATTAAGGAGGAAAAAATGAAATTCTTATACAAGATTTTAGATCCAGATGTAGTGGGAAAGGCAGCTTATGATAAATTCCCAAAATTTAAATGTGCCCAATCTGCCTTCGAGGCAATAATCGAAGCATTATCAGATTTTGAAAAATATAAAAATGTCCCATCTTCCATTTATTCTTATGGGAAAGCTGGAATTTATGCTTGGGATGGAACTTGTGGAGCTATAAATGGAACTTTAGGTGCAGTTAGTTTAATTTTAGATGGAAAGGATGAAATTTTAAAACCTACGGTAGATAAAATTTTAAATAAATTATATTCCGAAGAACTTCCCTTTAATTTTGATAAAAAAATAAAACTTCCAAATTTAACTTGTGGAGGAATTGTTTTTAGATTTTTAAAAAAATATGGTGGAGACTTAAATAGTAAAGATAGGATAGAATTTTGTAAAAATTTAACATACTCAGTTGTAAAAACCGCTATAGAAGTTTTAAATGAACTTTATATGAAGGGGTAAATTTGCTTTATTTAAACCCTATTCCTGAAAAATTTGTAGAAAACTATTTAAATTATTTTTATGGAAGGAGTTTTTTTCTTCTAGAAAAAAAATTAAAAAAGGAAAATTTTCCAATTGTCTCCAGAATAGTAGGATACTTTTTGGCTCAAATTCTTCTTGAAAAAAATCCAAAAAAGGTTTTAGAGCTCGGGACAGGTCCCGGGCTTTCCACTTTATATATGGCTTTAGTAATAAAAAAGTTTAATTTAAACACAAAAATAATAACCTTAGATATTCGTCCAGATTTTCTTGAAATTGCAAAAAATAATTTTAAAAAATTTAAGGTAGAGGATGTTGTTAGCATTTATAATTTATCTTCTCAAGAATTTTTAGAAAATACCTCAGAGCAATTTGATTTTATATTTTTTGATCATGAAAAAAGGCAGTATAAGAAAGATTTATATCTTATTTTAAAAAGAAATTTAATAAAAACACAAGGTGTTATTCTTATAGATAATCTCTTTGCCAGAGGAGAAATATTTTTACCAAACTCAAAAAAGGAAAGAAAATATATCTTGCTAGATTTTATTAACTTTTTATTTAGTGAAGAAGTTTTAAAAAGAGCTTTTGTAAATATTTTGCCTGTTTCCGATGGCTTAGCTTTTTTAAAGTTTTTTAAGTAAAAATAAATGGCTTATTGCTTTTTTATCATCTGAATTTCCAAAATTAGGAATAGCCCTATAAAATTTTTCAAAAATTTTAGCTAATTTCTTTTCTACAAAAAGAGAAGAAATATAAATTTCCAAAATTTTTGCAGTTTTAAAACTTAAAAGATAGTCTATATGCCAAAATAATTTCTTTTTATCTGATATGTGTCTAGAAAGGCGTTTTGAAAGTCCATTTTTTGCAGAACCTATATAGGTATATACTCCTGGATAGAATTTCCAATTTCTAAAAGTTTCCAGTTTATTTATTTGTATAATAAGTATATAACTACCCGGAAAATTAAGTTTTTCTATATTTTCTTTATGAAGTTCTATTTTGTAAAAATTATACTGCTTTAATATATAAGAAAAAATTCCAAACATGCTTTATCTTGAAAGCTACCAAAAGTACGTATAATTATAAAGTCAAAAACAATTCTTTATATGTTTTTAATTTTATAAAATTTTGCAAAATGTAACAAAAGTATATTATATGAGGAGTTAATATGAAAGAAAAAGTTTCTTTATCTAAAAAAATAGAACTTTTATTTGAAGGAATTCTTTGGAATAGTAGATTTTTTGCTTTACTTGCAGTTTTACCATCTTTACTTGCTTCCTTTATTTTATTTATCATTGGAACAAAAAAAATACTTCTTCTTTTTAAATATACCTTTTTAGCACGTCCAGAGTATTTGGAAAGTCCAAAATTTTATAAATATGCCCTTGAAACTGTAATAACTGCAGTTGATATTTATTTAATAGCTACAGTTATGATTATATTTTCTCTTGGACTTTATGAGCTTTTTATTTCAAAAATAGATGCTGCAGAGAAATCTCCCTTAAAACTGCTTAATATAAAAGATTTGGAAGATTTAAAGGAAAAACTTGCAAAAGTTATATTAATGGTTTTAATTGTTAACTTTTTTAAATACGCAACCCATTTAAATTATGCTTCTCCAAAGGATATTTTGATGCTTGCAATTTCCATATCTTGTATAGGATTTGCTATGTACATCAGTCATAAAGATTAGAGGATACTATGTCAAAAAAAATATGGATAACTCGAGCTAAAGATGAGCAGGAAAATGCAAAAAAAATTGTAAAGAAATACGGTTTTGAACCAATTTCAATTCCCCTAATTGAATTTTCCTCTATTTCCTATAAAGTTCCAAAGGAAAACTATGAAGGTATTGTTTTTTCATCAAAAACGGGAGTTAGATTTTTTTTTAAGGACACAGCTTTAGTAGAAAAATTAAAGAATGCAAAACTTATTTTCAGTGTAGGAAAGGAAACAAAAAAGCTTTTAGAAAACTATTTAGAAAAGGAAAACATAAAAATAGATATTGCTCCTTTGCCAAAAAAATTTAAAGGA
Source organism: Aquificota bacterium (assembly GCA_027002265.1). Lineage (GTDB taxonomy): Bacteria > Aquificota > Aquificia > Desulfurobacteriales > DQVG01 > DQVG01. Next base: position 18,118 of record JAMOTM010000060.1, read on the forward strand.
GAAGATTTGGCTCAAGTTATTTTAGAAAAAAATATAAAAACTCTTCTACTTCCAGGTCCAAAGGAAAGAAGAAATGTTCTATTTGAGATTTTAAAAAAGCATAATATTGGATTTTGCAGGCTTGATATATATGAAACAAAAATAAGAAAATTATCTGAAGAAGAAAAAGAAAAAGTTTTAAATTGCCAAGCTGTAACTTTGACAAGTCCATCTACATTTAAAGGAATATTAGAAAATAATCTTTTAAATCCTCTTTTAGAAAAAAATACTATGTTTTTAGTTATAGGGGATGTAACCGAAAACTTTGTAAAAAATTATGTTCCTCAAAATTTAATTTTAAAGCCTGAAATATTTACTTTTGAAGAAATGATAAAAACTTACAAAAGTTTTCTAGCAAAATCAGTAAATTTTTAAACTCTTTTACAAATTAAGTCTTCCTTATTTACATTAAGCTCTTTTGCAACGGGTAAACATTTGGCTTTTAAAAGATAATATATTGGTTTATTTAAATTATATTCAGATAAACTTTCAAAGTTTCCCATTCCTTTGGAAACTATAAAATCGCTTTCTTCCCAAGCTTTTTTTGTTTTTTCTGGAAGAGCCTTTAAATCAATTCCAATAATATCTCCTCCATTATCAAGAAGAAAAACGTTTTTAATTTTATCTAAAGATGCAAGTTTTGCATCTTCATAAGTTGCATCATTTAAGATAGGCTTTTTCTTTACTACTACATAAACTTTTACTTTTTGAGAAAGAAGTTCTATTAAAAGTTTATCAAAGAAGATTTCTCCTGCATTATCAAGAAAATATATAACTTTTTTTGCGTTTTTTAGGTCTTTTAAAAATTTATCTCTATCGTCTATTCTTAATTTTTGATTTAAGTCTTTTTCCAAAAATTTACTAACATCCATAGAAGTATTATAAGCTGCAAAGTCTATGGTATTTCCAATAATGGCATAAAATATTGCTTTTTTTACTTTTTCTTCAAAAGAAGAGATTTGATCAAGTTTTTCTTTTAAAATTTCATAGAATTTTTTTGATATTTCATTTGATTTGTTCTTTAAAGGTTTAAAAGGATCTTCATTTTTTGAGATAAGTTTTATGTACCTATGAAGTTTTGTACCAATTTGAGTAGGTACAGCATCTTTTCTAAATATTTCCAAAAGTTTTTTATTTACTTTTAAAATAAAGTTAAATTTATCATCTTCAATTTTATATAAAAGGTTTGAAACATCATAAATCTGTTTACTTGCACATAAAAAACAAATAGGTTTTACCTTCATCTTTTCCTCTTTGCTATAAATATTCCATATGAAAAAGTTAGTTTTCCATATTTTAACCTAAAAATTTTATCTTTTTCTTTTAAAATATTTAAAGAGATTATATTTTTTGAAAGACTATTAACTCCAGTATACTTTAAATACCTTAAGGCTTCAAAGAGATTTGAAAAGCTTAAGATTTCTTGTCCGTAAAATGCATAAATTATTTTATAGTTTAAACTCCTTAAGATTTCTTTTACCTCTTCAAAAGAATAATAGTTTAAAGATACGTCAAAGAGTTTAGAAATCTCAGGTAAAGTAGGTTTTAAAAATAAAGAGAAGGCTAAATATTTGCAGTTATAGTTTTTTAAAGCTTTTTTTAAATTTTTAAACCATTGAAAAGTAGATGCTGAAATAAGAAGCTCAGATTTTACTTTTAAATTTTCTCCGTTTCCAGCAAGGAAAGTAAAAGGCATTTTTACTTTCTTTTGAAGATAAAAAAAACTTTCTTCGACTAAATCATTAAAAATTATAGTATTAAATTTTAAATTTTTTTCTATTAGCTTAGAAAGAATTCCGGTTCCAGATCCTATTTCAACTATGCTATCAAAATTTTTTTTAATAGTTTTAAGATATTTAATAAGAAGTTTAGCTATTTTTTCTTGAATAAAAGCATATTTATCATATGTTTTAAATCCTTTTTTAAATCTTTGCTTTACTAAATTCAAGTTCATAATACCTTTCTAAAAACTTTGGAAAATGATTATCTTTTATTTCATAGTATTTAAAGGGTATGTTTAAGGTTTTTAGTAAATTTAAAAAATTTTTCTGGGAAGTATAGGGAAGTACTTTATCGTTTTTAGATATAAAAAAAATAATTTCTTTGTTTTTTATTTTATTTTTAAATATAGATATTAGGTAATTTTTATTTATAAAAGTACTTTTTACTTTTTTTAATTTTTCAAGCAAATACTTTTTATATTTTTTAAATTCTTTTTCGCTTTGAATTAAAAAAGAAAATTTCATAAGCTCTTTTTGAGAAATTCCACAAAGTTTATAAAAATATTTTAAAAAATTAAATTCTCTTTTTTCCAAATTAAATAAAAACTTATCAAATAAATTTTTAGAAATACCATATACATCATCATAAAAAAAAAGGGTGGTATTTACAAATACCACCCTGTCACAAAAAATGTTTGAATTTAGAAAGCTATAAATTCCAAAGGAAAATACAAAAGTTTTTTTTGCTTTCGAAGCATATTTTATATTTGGAAAAAAAGCAAAACCATTAAAAACATTATTTTGTATAAACTGCATAGAAAAATCCATCTAAATCATGTTTAAAAGGAAATGTTCTTAAAGTATTTTTTTTAATATCTTTTTTTAAAGGTTCATATATATTTTCAAAACTACCTTCTTTATATCCCATATGTTTTAAAGCAATGTCGTTATTTTCCTCTCCTTCCTCTTTTTCTAAGGAACATACCGTATATACAAGCTTTCCACCTTCTTTTAAAAGTTTATAAGCTCTTTGTAAAAGTTTTCGTTGGACTCCTTGAAGATGTTCTATTTGCTCTAAAGACTTATTCCATTTTCCCTCTGGATGTCTTCTTATAACTCCGGTTCCGGAACAAGGTGCATCTATTAAGATCTTATCAAATTTTATATTTTCAAGTTCTCCATAATCTTTTGTAATATCTACTTTTAATACTTTTACATTTGTAGCTCCATATTTCTTTAAATTTTCTTCAAGCTTTAGAATTTTTTTTGCATTTATATCTACGGCATAAATTTCAGCTTCGTTGTTTGTTAAGTGAGCAATAGCTAAAGTTTTCCCACCGGGGGCAGCACAAAGATCTAAAATTTTTTCTCCGGGTTTTGGATCTAGAAGTTTTACAGCTAAAAAAGATGCTGGATCTTGGATATAAAAAAGACCTTCTTTATAACCAGGTAAACTGTAAATGTCTATACCTTTTGAAACTATTTTATACATGTCTTCAATAAAGTCATGTTTTTCAAATTCAATTCCACTATCTAAAAGCATTTTTTCAAAAGCTTCAGGAACTATTTTTAGTCTATTTACTCTAAGCCATAAAGGTGCATCTTCATTAAAAGAATGTAAAAACTTTTGAGTTCCTATTAAAATCTTTTCTTCTTCATCTTTTCCATTTTCGCCAAGTTTTAAAATCTCATCAAGATAAAAGTTTTTCCATCTTTTTGCCATCCAAGTAGGAAAAGATTCCTTTATACATATCCTTTCAAAAGGATCTTTTTCTTGATTTAAGATTTCCTCTATTTTGTTTTCTTCAACAAGTTTTGAAATTTTCCTTCCTACAGCATTTACAAAGCCAATAGTTTTTCTTTGTTTGATAAATTTCTTTAAAGCATTTAAAGTTTCATTCATAATGGCGTAGGGCGGAATGTTTGTAAAGAGAAATTGATAAGCTATAAGCCTAAGAGCATTTTTTACTTCCAATTTTTGAGAAGAAATTTTTTTTCCAGATACATTTTCTATAATAAAATCTAGGTATCTTTTATATCTAACAACTCCTAAAACGAGTTCTCTTAAAAGGGCTTTTTCATTTGATTTTAATCTTTTTGAAAACTTATCTAAAATATTTTTTAGTTCCCCAGTTTTTTCATATAAACATAAAATTTTTATGGCTTTTTCTCTGACCATCCGAAGATCTCCTCCAAGTTTATTTTAAAATTATTTATTTAACTTTAAAATAATCTATTTATATAAAAACTTAAAGTCAAGACTTAATTATTTAAAAATTTCTTATATAAATAATTTAAAAAGGAGAGATTATGCAAAAAGTTAGAATAAATAAATTTTTAGCTTCTTGCGAAGTAGCTTCTCGAAGAAAGGCCGAGAAATTAATTTTGGAAGGTAAAGTAGAAGTTAATGGAAAAGTAATAAAAGATCTTTCTTTTAAAGTGGATCCAAAAAAGGATATTGTAAAAGTAAATGGAAAAATAATTAAGCCCAAAGAGGAGAAAGTATATTACATTCTTTATAAACCTCGAGGTTATTTAACTCAGCTTGGAAAAGATAAATTTGGAAGAAAGACTTTAACAGATTTATTAGAGAAATTAAATATAAAAGAAAGAGTTTTTCCGGTAGGACGCCTAGACTATGATAGTGAAGGGCTTTTATTACTAACAAATGATGGAGAATTTGCATATAAATATTCTCATCCAAAGTTTGAAATTGAAAAAGAGTATATTGTAGAAGTTAAAGGTATAGTGGATAAAACTACTTTGGAGAAAATGAAAAAAGGAAGAGATTTAGAAGATGGATTTTTCAAACCTGATAAATTAAAGCTTGTAAGGATAAATAAAGAAAAAAATACATCTACCCTTAAATTTTGTATTCATAGTGGTAAAAAAAGAATTTTAAGAAGATTTTGTAAAGCTTTTGGGTATGATGTTATAAGACTTATAAGAACAAAAATGGGAAAATACTTCTTAGGATCTTTGAGACCGGGAGAAATTAAAAAGCTTGGGAAAAGATAACGAAAGTTATTTTTACTTAAGAAATCTATTTTTGTAATTAAAAAATAATTAAAAAGTAATTAATATTGCATTTATTTTTAAGGAGGAAAAATAAATGAAATTTTTTAATAGAGAAAAAGAAATAAAAGAAGTTTTATCGGTAATAGAAAGTGAACCGCAACTCATATATTTTATTTATGGTCCTATAAACAGTGGAAAAAGTGCACTTATTAGAGAAATAATAAGAAACAGGCTAGATAAGGCAAAATACGTTCCTTTTTTAATAGACTTTAGACAAGTAAGCGTGGGAAGTTTTGAAGATTTTATAGAAGCGATGTTTGAAGTAGATTACACTACAAAGATAGATGATATAAAAAAGTACGTAAAGGATTTTATAAACTGGATATTAGAAAATACAGATACGGTAAGTAAATTAATTTCAATGTACTCAGGAGTACCTTTGCAAATACCAGCCCCAGTTTTAAAGCTAGAGGAAAAGGAAGAAAGAAGAATAAAAAACATTTATAGATATATAAAGGAGCTTTTTTTTTAGAGATAAGAGAGAAAGAAAAAGTGCCAGTATTTATCTTAGATGAACTTCAAATGCTAAAAGACATATCCTTAAACGGAAATAGACCGCTCTTAAAAAGTTTTTTCCAATTTTTAGTAGCCTTAACAAAAGTAGAGCACTTAGCTCATGTATTTTGCGTATCAAGCGATAGCTTGTTTATAGAATATGTATATAGCGCAACGGAACTAGAAGGAAGGGCAAAATACATACTAGTAGATGATTTTGAAAAAAAAGAAGCTTTAGAGGTTCTATACCGAAAAATTGTGTAAAGGATGTAACAAGTTTTTGATTTCCAATATTTAAATGAATTTTTTACACAATTTTTCAGGATAGTTCCGCTTTAGAATTTTTAAGTTTTTTAGAAAGGGAAGTTTTAAGAAAAGAAGGTTTTTTAAGCAAAAGCGAAAAAGAAAAAATATATGATCTAGTGGGTGGAAAACCAGTATATCTAATTTCTATTATCA
>JAMOTM010000061.1 GCA_027002265.1 Aquificota bacterium
CCTTTTGAGGCTTTAAAGAGTAAATGGGACGGTTTAATTAACCTTAATGTTGTTCATTTCCCAGTTTTCCTTTTGGAGGATCTATTTTTTATACTTAGGGGTGGGGAGTATGTGCTTACCCCCCACCTTTTGGAAAAATTTTTTCAAATTTTTAATAATTTTAATATCTTGAAATTCAAGAGTTTATAAACTACCTATTAATTTTTAAAACTGAGTTTGATTTATATTTTCATTTTGCTTTTGTTGATCCTCTCTTAATTTTTCGAGGTACCACTTGGGAGGTTTCCATACTGCGTTGTGATAAGGGAATATACCTATTTTATAGTATTTTATTTTTCTACACTTTATTTTTCCGCTTCTAGTTAAATAACAAATTCTTTTATCTGGTTTAAGCTTATACTTCACTATAACTTTCTCAGCCAGCTCCTTAAAAAGAGGTACAGCTATTTTAGAAGACCAGGCCATAGTTTCATTTACCTGAGGTTCATCTACTAAAACTGCAAGAACATATCTTGGTTTTACGGCTGGAAAAGTTCCCACAAAGGTAGCTAAAATTTTATCTTTTCTATATTTTCCATTTATAGCCTTCCAAGCGGTTCCGGTTTTCCCAGCAATATAATATTGTTTGAACTTAGCTTTTTTTGCAGTTCCAAACTCAACTACATCAGTTAAAATTCTTCTCATTCTCCAGGAGGTCCACTTGGATATAACTTTTTTATCTTTTTTAATAGGAAATTTATAAACTACATTTCCATGGTTATCCAAAATTTCCTTGATAAGTCTTGGATGAACAAGATATCCTCCATTAACTAGAGCTGCATATGCTTGCAGGATTTGAACAAAAGAAGCAGAAATTCCTTGACCAAAAGTCATAGTAGCAAATTCAACATCTTTCCAATTTTGCCAAGGTCTTAAAATTCCTGCAGTTTCCCCAGGAAGTTCAATCCCAGTTTTATTTCCAAATCCGAATTTTCTTAAATATTTGTAGTACTTTTCCTTGCCTAATTTTTGAGCAATTTTTATAATGCCAACATTATCTGAATGAGCTACTATTTGCCATACTCTTAAATAACCTGGCCACCAACGAGAATCTGTTTTAAAAACTTTATTTTGAACTTTTATAGATAAAGGACAATATATTAAAGTATTTGGTTTAATTATTCCTTCATTTATAGCTGCAGCTACGACAAAGGGTTTAAATACTGATCCCATTTCATAAGCATTTGTTACGTAACTTGGAGTTAAAAGTTTATTTAAGGTTTTTGAATCTATTTCTCCCTTTTTTAATTTCTCAAATTCGTCATAAGTAATAGAGGGATATTTAACTAAAGCTAAAATATCTCCTGTTCTTACGTCCATTAAACCGGCTAAAATGAGTTTAGGATGAAATTTTTCATAATATTTTTTTAGAATTTCATAAAAAATATATATTAGTTTTGCATCCAAAGTAGTAACTACTGTAGCATTATAAGGTCTTAAAGCCTCTTGTAATTTTGTTAAGTTTAAAGTAGCGTTTTTCCTAAAAATAAAATAATCTAAATTTACTATCTTTTTTCTAAGTAGATTATGATTTTTTAACCACAGGTGGAAAGAAGTTGCATCTCCGGCTTCATTTACAAAACCAACTAAATCCATAGGAACGGTTAGAGGATAAAGACGCTTGTAAGTAAAGTTATAGTCTGAATCTATAGAAATAAGATCTTTATATTTAAATTTATAACCTTTTTTCTTTAAATAATTTATATAAATTCTATTAACTTTTGTGACATTACTCCAAATAGCGTAGGGATTTAATTTATAAGAATCCAATAAAATAGCAAAAGAAGAATCTTCATTTTTATAAAAAATATTTTCAAATTTTTCTGGAGATATATTTAAATATTTGTATAAAAGGTCTTCAAATTTTTTTGGTTCATAAATATATTTTGGACGGAAATAAATTCGGGTTCTTTTTATAGATATAGCATAAGTTTGATTAAAGTTATCGGTTATAGTTACCATAGGATAAATAACTTTTTTCTGTTTATGGATAATTTTTTTAAAATAAGATAAATATAAATCTTTATCTTTCGTAATAATTTTTAAGTGTTTATAAATTATAAGTCCCAAGAAAATTAGAAAGAATATTAGTACTAAATTTAAGTTTTTATCTCTAAAGAAAATAAAAGAAGTTAAATTACTTTTTAACTTTGTAAATAATCGAGACATTGTCTACCTTTAAATCTTTATAGTTATTTTTTTGTCCATATAGGGATATATTTTTGTAATTTATAAGGCTTTGATACTTGTATAAAAGTTTATTGTATTTAAGTTTTTCCTTTTCAAGCTCTCTATATTTTTCTGTAATATTAAAAAGTAAACTTTGATAATTTTTTTGATGAATATAAACATTTTTTGCAAATTTAAAAATCATAAAGGATAAGAAAGTTATTAAAAATACAGAAACTAATAAATTTATCATTTTTATTTACCTTCAAGATAACTTTTCACGTAGGCTACGTCTTTATCTCCTCTTCCAGAAAGATTAACAACAATCACAGTGTCTTTTGAAAAAGAATTTTTATGTTTAATCACCCAAGCCAAAGCATGAGAAGATTCTAGAGCTGGGATAATTCCTTCAAGCTCAGACAAAACCTTAAAAGCTTCTAAAGCTTCTTTATCGGTAACATAAGTATAGTTTACCCTTTTTATTTCCTTTAAAAATGCATGTTCGGGGCCTACACCCGGGTAGTCAAGCCCAGCTGAGATAGAGTGAGTTGGCATAATATTTCCATTTTCATCCTGTAGAACATAACTTTTTGCACCATGTAAAACTCCAACTTCTCCAGCACACAAAGAGGCCGCATGTTTATTTGTATTTATCCCAAGTCCTCCAGCCTCAACACCTACAAGTTTAACATTTTTATTTTCAATAAAAGGGTACATTATTCCCATAGCATTACTTCCACCACCTACACAAGCTACAATAATATCCGGCAAGCGTCCAATTTTTTCCATAATTTGTTTTTTAACCTCTTTCCCAATAACGGCTTGAAAATCTCTAACTATCATAGGATATGGATGAGGTCCTACAACAGAACCTATAATATAGTGGGTATTTTCTACATTTGTAACCCAATCCCTTATAGCTTCATTTATAGCATCTTTTAAAGTCTGACTTCCACTTTCTACTTCTACAACTTCTGCTCCTAAAAGCTTCATTCTAAAAACATTTAAGGCTTGTCTTTGAGCATCCTCCTTACCCATATAAACTCTACACTTTAAACCTACTTTTGCACAAGCAGTAGCTGTTGCTACCCCGTGTTGACCGGCTCCAGTTTCAGCAATTATTCTTGTTTTTCCCATTTTTTTTGCAAGTAAAGCTTGTCCCAAGGCATTATTTATCTTGTGCGCCCCAGTGTGGTTTAAATCTTCTCTTTTTAAAAAAACTTTACATCCAATGTATCTAGAAAAGTTTTCTGCAAAATATAAAGGGGTGGGTCTTCCAACATAATCTTTTAAAAGTAAATTAAACTCTTCCCAAAATTCTTTATCCTCTTTTATTTTTAAATAGCTTTCCTCAAGTTCTTCTAAAGCCTTCATTAAAGTTTCAGGAACATACTTTCCACCAAATTCTCCAAACTTCCCATTTATAGGATATAGATAAGACATTTTTTTCCCCCAAGGTTTTAGGTAGCTTTAATTATAACTTAAATTTTTTTGTTAAAATTAGTTAGGGTATTCTAATTCTAAAAAAAAGATATATATTAATAATGAAATGGATATTTTCTCATACTTAAACTTTCAAAAATTTTTAAAATTTTCACATACGAAGGGGGAGATTATGCTTGAAACTATGGATTTAGTTTCTTGGATGAATTCACGTATTAAGGTAGAAGAATATGAAAAATATATGGAAAATGGAAAAGATTTCATTAACGAAGATGAAATTTGGGAAAAATTAGAAAAAAATAAAAACCCAGAAAAACAAAAGGTAAGAGCTATTTTGGAAAAATCTTTAAGTTTAGAAAGACTTGAACCTGATGAGACAGCTACTTTACTAAATGTTCAAGATAAAGAACTTTGGGAAGAAATTTTTGAAACTGCTGGAAAGGTTAAAGAGAAGGTATATGGAAATAGAATAGTTACTTTTGCTCCTTTATATCTATCTAATTATTGTGTAAATTCCTGTGAATATTGTGGATATAGACGAGAAAATAAACTTATAAAAAGAAAAAGGCTTTCTTTTGAAGAAATAGAAAAGGAAGTGAGAGCTCTTATAAGACAAGGACATAAACGTCTCATTGTAGTTTATGGAGAACATCCTTTAAGTGATATTGATTATATTGCAGAAAGTATAAAGCATATATATTCTATAAAAGAAGGAAGAGGGGAAATTAGAAGAGTTAATGTAAATGCTCCTCCGCTTCAAATAAAAGAGTATAAAATTTTACATGATATTGGTATTGGAACTTTTCAAGTTTTTCAAGAAACTTATCACCATGAAACTTATAGAAAACTTCATAAAGGTATAAAAGCAAATTATCATTGGCGTCTTTACGCACTTCACAGAGCCATGGAAGCAGGTATAGATGATGTAGCTATAGGTGCCTTATTTGGTCTTTATGATTGGCGTTTTGAGGTTATGGGGCTTTTATATCACACTATAGATCTAGAAAAACATTTTGATGGGGTAGGTCCTCATACTATATCTTTTCCAAGACTTGAACCTGCTATTGGAACACCTTTCTATGAAAAAAATAAAAAATATTTAGTTTCAGATGAAGATTTTTTAAAGCTTGTAGCAGTTATTCGTCTTTCAGTTCCATATACAGGTCTAATTCTAACTGCAAGAGAAAAACCTGAAATTAGAGAAAAACTTTTACCTCTTGGAGTTACTCAACTAGACTTTGGTTCAAATATAGGAGTAGGGGCTTACTCCAAAGGAAGTTATGATTTGGAAAAACAACAATTTTTCTTAAATGACTTAAGAAGTTTAGATGAAGGTATTTATTGGCTTGCAAAACATGGAAAAATAACATCTTTCTGCACAGCTTGCTATAGAGCTGGAAGAACTGGAGATTATTTTATGCATTTTGCAAAAACAGGTTTAATTCATAGACTTTGTCATCCAAATGCTATTTTAACTTTCAAAGAGTATCTAGAGGATTATGCAAGTGAAAAAACAAAGAAAGAAGGGGAAAAAGTTATTGAAAAAGAGCTTTCTTTAATAAAGGATGAGAAATTAAGAAAAAAAGTAAAAGAGTATTTAAAAAGAATAGAAGAAGGTGAAAGAGATTTATATTTTTAAATTAAAAATAAAGTTAAACTTATAATATATATATGGGGGAGAAGGAATTTCTCCCCCATTTATGTTAATGAGTAGCGCATGCAAGACATAAGTCAAATGGACGATGGCAAATTTCAAGCTTTAAAAGATCATTTTCTTTAATATCATTTATAGATTTTTCTTTAAAGAAGAACTTTGCTCCTCTTTTAATAGCAATTTGAATAGCTGCATTATTTATTGTAGTTGGAACTATCATATTAGCATTTGTAATAAATGCATTTTCATCGGTTTGATAATGATGAATTAAAGTTCCTCTTGGAGCTTCTAAAATTCCAACACCTTCTTTTGTAATTTCTCCTTTTGGAGCGCATATATTTTTATCGGTTAAGTCGTTTTTAGATACAATTTCATAAATAAGCTCAGCTTGATTTAAAATTTCAATAGCTCTTGCTAGATGATATGCAAATATATTATGAACTATTCTTTTTCCAAAATATTCTAAAAGTCTTTCTTGAGCTTTTCTTGCAAGAGGAGTAGAATAAAAGCCCATATTAAATCTTGCTAAAGGCCCTGTACTTATTAAAGATGTTCCCTTTCCATCTACAAAACCTTTCCAACCAAACTTTTTAAAGTAAGGAAATTTTGCATAGCTCCATGAATAAACTTTTTCTTCTAAATATTCTAAATATTCTTTTTTTGTAAAGCTTGCGAGGAGTTCCCCATCTGGATCAATAATATACTGTTTTCCTTCATAGTAAGTTATATTTTTGTTTTCATCTAAGGTGGCAAGATAATTTACTTTTATATCAAAATCCTTTGAATTTAAAAATTTTAGAAAAATCTCATTTTTAAGTAAAACATTTTCCATAATATCAACTGCAAGTTTGCCAAGTTCTATACAATCTTTAGCTCTTTTTAAAATTTCTTCTTGCTCTTCTTTCTTTAAAGTTTTTCCCCAACCTCCTGGAATAGCTCCAGCTGGATGAACAGGTTTTCCTCCAATAATTTCAACAATTCTTACCGCAGAATATCTCTTTTCTAAAATATTTTTTATAGTATCTTCGCCTAAGACTCTCATAAGGCCAATTAAATTTTTTTCTTTCTTAGGAGCATCATATAAAAGGAAATCTGGAAGAGCAAGAGCAAAAAAGATAGTTGTGTGATCTTCTATATGATTTGCAAGAACCACAAGTTCTCTTAAAAGTTTTGTAGTTTTAGGAAGCTTTTGAACTCCAAAAATTTGATCTACGGCTTTTAAAGCAGCGTTAAAATGAACGGTTCTACAAACTCCACATATAGTGCTTGCAACTCTTGGAACTTCTTCGGCTGGCATTTTGTCTACAATTTTTTCATATCCTAAAAATTCAACTACTTGCATATATGCATCTTTAATTTTCCCATTATCATCAAAAATTAAACTTATTTTTCCATGTCCCTCAAGACGAGAAAGAGGTTCTATTTCTAATTTAGCCATTGTTTTTACCTCCAAAGATTTTTGCAAAGGAATATCTATAAAGGATCCTTTCTTTATCTGGAATTTTATGTATTAAGGAAGGATCTTTTAAAGCGCTTCCTATTAAAGCTATGGTTTTTACGGCAAAATTTTTATCTCCATAAACTGGTCCTCCACAACCCCTACAGGGATTTCCAGCTTTCGGACATGGAGCACCACAATCTCCTTGTGTAGCTGCTCCTAAACAGAGATAACCTTTTTCTAAAAAACAATACTTTTCTTCTAAACAATCTATAGGACGTTTTATTTCTTTTGGATTTTCTTTTTTTCTATTTTGAAATATTGGATTTCTTATACATACATCGCATACGGCTTTTCCCATAGTAAGCCAGGAACCTTTTTCAGGTAACCTGTTTTCCAAAATCATTTCAAAGATTTTTTTTATGTGCTTGTAAGAAGGTGGACATCCCCCAACATAATAATCTACTTCTACTACATCATCTAATGCTTTTGCTCTTACAAGCTCAGGAAGTTCTAAAACTTCTATATCTACTTTACTTTCTTTGGAAGGTAAAATTCCTTGAGGATTATTGGTAGAAAGACTTTCTATATAAGCTCTTTTTAATATTTCATCTTCCGGAAAATAATTTACAAGGCCTCTAACTCCACCTAAAGAAGCACATATTCCAAAGGCTATTAAAACTTTTGATTTTTGTCTTAAAAGCTTTGCAAGTTTTTCATGTTCTTCGTTTCTAATATTTCCACTAAAAAAGGCTATATCAAAATATTTATCTTCTACCTTTTCTAAATCTTTATATTTACTATCTATTAAAGTAGGAGTAAAAAACTCCAAAGATACATTTTTTAGAAAATCTATTAAACTAGAGGCAGTATCTATCATAGAAGTATCGCAACCTGCGCAACCACCAGCTAAAAGATATGCTATTTTTAACTTTTCCATGTTTATCCTCCAAGTTATTTATTTGAAAGTTTAGAAGAAAGCTCTTCGTTTAACTTTCTAATAGAACTTGCAAGTTTTTTATAGGCTCCAACTCCTATATATTCCCAAATAACTTTCTTATCTTTTATTCCCATAAGTTTTAAAGAATCATTAAGCATTTGAATTCTATTTGCTTGCATGTAATTACCCCAAGCATGGTGACAATTAAGTTTTGGACATCCAGCTACAATAATTCCATCAGCTAAATCTTGTTTTAAAATTTCCCAAATAACATCTAAGCTTAAAATGGCCGAACATCTTATCCTTATACTTCTAAAGTTTTCAGGTAAAACTTCTCCGTTATATCCCATGAGGTCTGCAGCTCCGTAAGCACACCAATAGCAAAGGAAAGTTAAAATTCTAGGTTTATCTTTTGGAAGATGTTTAAAGGCAACTTTTACCATATTTAAAATTTGTTCTTCTTCCATGTTTACAAAGGTAATAGCTTTAGATGGGCAAGCACCATAGCAAAGTCCACATCCTCTACAAAGCTCTGGGGTAATTTCAATATACTTGTCTCCATTTTTCTCTTTAATAGAAATAGCTCCGTGTGGACAAGTAGAAAGGCAGGTTTCACAACGAGAGCATTTTTCTTGATTTATATAAGCATAATACTTTTTATCTTTTCCTTTTAAATCCTCAAAAATTCTTGCTGCAGCTCCATATGCACTTTCTATACTTTCTTGAACATCTTTAAATCCTTTTGCACCGCCAACTACATACACTCTTTCTAGAAAGCTTTCTAGAGGATTAATAACTCTAGGCATAAATTCAAGAGGAAAACCGTATTTATCGGTATGAAGATCTAAAATCTTTGTAATTTTTACTTGAGAAGGAACTAAGTCTTCGGCTAAAGCTACAAAATCACTCTCGTAAGTACTACCATTATCGGTAACTATTTTTAATTTTCCATTTTCTTTTTTTATTTCTTTTACTTTCTCACGAATAAAGTTTACTCGAGAAGATTTTAAAAGTTTTCTTTTCCAAATTTCAAATGCGCGTCCGGTAGTTTTAAGTTCGTTATAAAAAATATCTATTTCCATATGGGGAAATCTGGCATGTAAAATATTTGCAATTTTTACAGCTTCTAAACATCCAAGACGAGAACAATATTCTCTTTGGTAGGTAGTAGAAAGTACAATTGAAAGTTTTTTTGGCGGATTTTTAAAAAAGTTATTTTGTAAATATCTTTCAAGTTCTATTAAAGTAACTACATTATCATACTTATAACCTAAAACTTCTCTTATTACATTATCACTTTCTTTAAATCCTGTTGCAAGAACAATAGCTCCAAATTCTTTTTCAATAATTTCTTCTTTTTCTTCTAAGTTAATAGCATCTACTTTACAAACTTCTTTACATTTAAGGCACCCTTCTTCGCAATACTCTCTAAGAATGTGTGGAACATTGGGGATAGCAAGATAAAAATCCTTATCTATAGCTTTTCTTTTTGTTTTTCCTAAATCAAAAAGATTTGGAATTTCTACTTCACAAGCCTGAGTACACTTTAAGCATCCTACACATTTATTTATATCTACGTAAGTCGGTTTCTTTTTTATTTTTACCTTAAAATTTCCATTTTCCTTTACAACCTCAACTATTTGAGAGTTTAAAAAGATATCTATTTCATCTCTAAGTAGGGTATCTCTTCCAACTACAGGCATTACACATAAAGAAGTACATGTAGAAGGATAACTTTCAGAATGCCATAGAAGTGGAATTTTTACAGCTGTTCCTCCAAGATAAGTTTTTTCTTCAACGATAGTAGATTTAATCCCAAGATCCGCTAAAGCTTGAGCACATCTTTGTCCAGCTACTCCTCCTCCAATAATTAAAACTTCTTTTTTTAATTTATTTAATTTTAGAGAAGGTTTATTTGTTTTTACTTTTTCATAAGCCATAAGAAGTTGATCTTTAGCTTTAGCTAAAATGCCTTCTTTATCTTCATGAATCATATAAAGTTGTTCAAATAAATTTACAGTTTCAAAGTAAGCTGGATCTAGATTTATTTCTTTTAAAAGTTTTTTAATTTTATCTTCATTAAAGTTCAAAGAGCTTCTTTCCGAGCATCCTGCAAAGATAAGGCGTTCTATTTTACCCAAAATAGGTTTTAGTTTTTCCTTTGGGTTTTTACAAAAATCTTTTACAACTATAACTTCGGTATTTTCCAAAGACTTTGCAAAATTTTTTAAGGCTTCAAAATCTATTTTTTCTTTAAGCTTATCTCCACAAGTACAAAGGACAACACCAATTTTTTTTGTTCCCATTTTCTTACCCCTTCTCTTTGTTTTTGCCTTATTATATTCATGTATTAAAATTTGTAAATATTTTAATACATTGATTTACAAAAAAATTATTAGAACATACTAACTTTGTTTGATAGATGAAACTTTTTAAGAAATTAAAAGGAAATGTTTATAGATACTAATAAAATTGATAAACATTAAAAAATTTCTATCTCTAGTTCTAAAGAGATATTAAAGAGATTTTTTACTTTTTCTTTTGCAATATAAATAATTTCTAAAAGCTCGAAAAAAGAAGCTTTTTGAGGATTTAAATTAATAAGAAAATTTGCATGTTTTTCAGAAAATTTAAAATTTTTAAAACGAAAACCTTTTAAAAAAGCTTTCTCTAATAGATACCCGGCGGGATACTGTTTTGGATTTTTAAAAGTAGAACCTAAAGTATTTTCTACAAAATGAGGTTGTTTTTCCAATCTTTTTTTTACATAGCTTTTTATTTTTTCTTTTACATAAAAATCAAAATTATATTTAAAACTTGCTCCTAAAATTAAAAGATTTTCGTGTTTAAATATGGAGTTTCTATAGGAAAAAAACTCTTTTGTAGCATTCTCAAAATAAATTTTATTTTTTTTTATATCAAAAAAGAAAATCTTATCTACTACATCCGATATAGATATTCCAAAGGCAGAGGCATTTTGAGCTATAAGACCTCCAATTTCAGCTTGAGGTATACCGGCTAGAAATTCAAGGCAAGAAATTTTATTTTTAATTTGAAAATTTAAAGCTTCAGAAAGTTTTGTACCAGCATATACAAAGATTTTTCCCTTTTTTAAATAAATTCCTTTCAGTAAAGTTTTTAAAAAAATATATTTTGAAAAGGGGGAAATAACTGTATTTGAAAGACCTCCAATTATTTTATATTTTTTATTTTTAAAAATATCTTTTAAACTATTTAGATCAGAAAAATCCTCTATATAAAAAACTTTTTTTCTTCCACTTTTTAATCTTAATTTACTTTCTAATCCTAAGTCTTTATAATCTAATTTCATCTTTTAATTCCTTTATTTCTATATATAATTATTGTAGTACAATATTTTAATTTGGAGGGATACATGGAAAGAAATGTTGATATTATAATAAAAGTATTATTTTTCCTCCTTATTCTTGAATCAATTTTTATTTTTTGTACTCCATGTGCAAATTTTATAATTTCTCTTTTTATAAAATAATTTTTCTAAAGTTTTAAACTAAAAAAAATATTTATTTTAATAATTTTTTTGTCTTAACTTTTGAATAAAAAAATAATTTTTAAAAGATTTCATTATTTCTTGACATAAATTTCAAAAGCTATAAAATAAACTCAAGGGAATAAATGTTTTCAGGAGGTTTTAAATATGAAGAAATTAATAAGTATTTTTATTCTTTCATCTTTTGCTCTTGCAAGTCAAAGTGTTCTTAAACCAAATGCGCCCAAAATATCACCGGACGAAGTAAAACTTTATAATCAGCTTCCAAAAAAATTAACTCCAGCAGATTGTGCGGCCTGCCACGTTTCTATTTATAACAAAATGAGAAAAACTTTAACAGAAATTAAACTACCAAATGGAAAAATTTTTAAATTTAAAAAACCTATTGTTTTAGGAGGTAAACATAGATTTTACTGTACCCATTGTCATACCAAGTTTCACGAGTGGAATCCAAAATTAGGAATTAAAGGATGGGAAGCTCTTATGCCAAAATGTTCTAATTGTCATACAAATGTTCATGGAGCTAAATTTAAAAATTGTATGACTTGTCATAGTGATCCACACGCTATTAATATGCCAATGCCCGTAAATAAAGTTTTAAAGAAAAATTGTCAAACTTGCCATGCAAAAGTTGCAAACTTTATGAAAGTTCATAAAACTAAACACTATACTAAAACCAGGTGTTACGCTTGTCACCATGATCTTCATGGATATATCCCAACTTGTGGGGAGTGTCATGCAGGTCATGCTATAGGCCACAAGCAAGCTCCTAATAAGCTTTGTTATACTTGTCATGGTTATAGCTACGCTAAAAAAGGTGAAACCTGGAAAGCTGCCCATGCTCCACTTCCAGTTACCTATGGTAAGAAAGTTCCAAATGAAAATTGTGCGTGGTGTCACAAAATTGTTTATAACCACTTAACTGCATCTTATACCAAACATAGTAATGTAGCTTGTGTTGCTTGTCATCATGATAAACACGGTTATATACCAACTTGTTCTGAATGTCATGGAAAATATCCCCATGGAAAAGCAATTCATCAAGCTCATCCAAACTGTCTTGAATGTCATATTAGTCCACATGATCCAGCTGGTCCAAATAACCCACATGATGAAAAATATATCAAAAAAGAATTCCAAAGAGAAAAAGAAGTTTTACAAATTCTTAAGAAATGGAGAAAAACTGGTGTTCCTCTTGAACCAAAAAATTTACAAAAATTACCTTCTTTTTAAAGTAAAATTGGGGGTTGTTTGCCCCCCTTCTTTGATAAATTCTTTTGAGCAATCCTTTCAAGTTATAATTTAAATATAAAAACAAGAGGGTAACTAAACTATGGAAAACTTAAAAGAAACTTTAGAAGAAATAGAAGAAATGTTTTTTGAAGATGAAGTTTTAAATGAGCTTCTTAAGGATAAAATGGAGGAAATTTGGGAGAGTATAAAAAAAATCCTTATAAAATCTCGTTCTCCAGAAGAAATGTTAGAAAAATATCATTTTCTTAGAAAAAAACTCATAAAAAACTTTTCTTAAAAATTTAAGTTGTTAAAGAATTTTTAAATTTCTATTTACTTTCCATTGTTTTTTCTTGAGTTTGAACTTTATAAACATTTTTATGCTCATTTATTGTTTTTTCAAATTTATCTATTTCATTATAAATTTTTGTTAAACTTATTAAAGCATACTTTAAATACTCTTTTGCAACTTTCATAGCTTCATTTACTTTCGTAGATGCATTTGCAATTCCATCAAGACCTTTAATATCGTGAACAACTTTTCCTTGTTTTTCATAAATTTCACTTAGATCGTGAGTAATATTTGATATCTTCTTTATATCTTTAGTTAAGATTTTTGCTTGTTCATGAATTTTTTCTATAGCTAAAATAGATTCACTTGCACTTTGAAGATATGTCATGATTTTTTTATCAAGTTCATCTATTTGATTTGTAAGCTCCAAAGTTTTATTTGACATTTTCCTAACTTCATCTGCTACTACTGCAAAACCTCGTCCTGCTTCTCCAGCTCTTGCTGCCTCAATAGATGCATTTATAGCAACTAAATTTGTTTGCTTTGCAATAGATTTAATAGATTCAGAAACTTGTCTTATTCCATGAAGAGCATTGGAAAGATTTGCAAAGTCTTTTGCAAATTGTACTAAATTCTCTAAAATAGGCATAAAATCTTTTAAAAATATATTTAAATTATCTGAGATATCTCTAAGTTCCTTCATATTAATATCTATAAGCTCGGAGTTCCTTATGAAAATATTCTCAACTTCATATGCTATTTCATTTAAAACTCTGGATACTTTTTGTTGAGATAAATAAGTTTTATCTACATTTGCAAAAGCTAAGCATGAATTATTTATAGTATTTTCAGTTAATTTTTTTAATTTTTCTTTAAGCTCTGTAAACTGTTCTAAAGCTTCATTCATTTTTCTATTCTCCTAAGAGTTTTTATATAAGATCAACTCCACATTTTAAGTTTTCTAAAAATCTAAAAAATTTGTCTACATGCTCTTTTGGAATAATAGCTCCATGTTGAGGTAAAATAGCTTCTATATCTAATTTTCTCATTCTTTCAACCCAATGACGGCATGCTTTATTAGATGCCATTAGAATCTCATGAACCGGCTTCATAAGTTGCATGTGAGTAGGCCAATCTGAAACTACAAGGTAAGGATCAGGCAAAACCGCAATCCCAATATCTCCAGTAAATAAAAATTTAGAAATTGGATCGTATATAGAAAAATGATTAGGAGAGTGCATATAATGAGCCGGTAAAATTTGAAGTTTTGCAAGTCCAAGTTCTACTTCCATTCCCTGAGGGGGTATAGGTACACATACTTTTTCAAAATCTAAAACCCCAAAGTGAGGTATAAATCTAACCCAAAGTTGTCCAATTAAAATTTTAGCCTTGGGACAAACATCTTTCCACATAGGAATAGATCCACAAACGTCTGGGTCCTGATGGCACATATAAATGTATTTAATATTGTCTAAATCTATATATTTTGAAACATTAGTAATTAAACGGGGGAAAATATTATATCCCCCAGGATCTACAATAAATCCTTCATTTCTATTTACAATTAAATAAGAAATAACATCAACATCTTCAGATTTTTTCTTTTTAGATTTTGTTTTATGTGAATCGTGAAAGTCTCTAGTGGCTGCGTAAGTTCCAAGGTAAACTACTTTATGATCTTCATCTTCATATAAAACAACGTCTTCATATGGATTTAAATCTGGAGAAATATTATATTTTCCCATTTTTTACCTCTCAAAATTTTTTTATAAAGGTCTATAAAATCTAATTCCAGGATATTTTGCTACTTTCTCAATTTCTTCTTCTATTCTTATTAATTCGTTATATTTTGCATTTCTTTCAGACCTACAAGGAGCTCCTGTTTTAATTTGTCCGCTATTTACAGCCACAGCCAAATGTGCAATAAATGGATCTTCAGTTTCTCCAGAACGATGAGAAATAATAGTTTTATATTTATTTTTATGAGCAAGTTCTATAGTTTTTAAAGTTTCAGTTACAGTTCCAATTTGATTAAGTTTAATTAAGATGGAATTTGCATATCCTTCTTTAATACCCTTTTCCAAACGTTTTGGATTTGTTACAAATAAGTCATCTCCTACAAGTTGAATTTTATCTCCCAAAGCTTTAGTTATAAGTTTCCAACCTTCATAATCTTCTTCGGCCATAGGATCTTCAATAGAAACAATAGGATATTCTTTTACTAAGTTTTCATAGTACTTTATAAGTTCTTCTTTAGAAAGTTCTTTTCCTTCTAAAAGATATTTATCTTTATCTTCTAAATAAAACTCCGATGAAGCACAATCTAAAGCTAAAAGAACATCTATTCCTGGAGTATAACCTGCTTTTTCAATAGCTTCACAAATTAGATCTAAAGCTTCTTTATTTGAATTTAAACTTGGAGCAAATCCTCCTTCATCACCTACAGCTGTATTTAAACCTTTCTCTTTTAAAACTTTTTTTAAAGTATGATAAACCTCTACTCCTATTCTTAAAGATTCTCTAAAATTGTCCCCACTTACGGGTAAAATCATAAACTCTTGAATATCTAGGTTATTATCTGCATGAGCCCCACCATTTAAAATATTCATGAATGGCACAGGCATAGTATAAGTTAAAACTCCTCCTAAGTATCTATAAAGCGGCATTTTTAGAGCTTTTGCAGCGGCCTTTGTACAAGCCATAGATACAGCTAAAATTGCATTTGCTCCTAAATTTGCTTTATTTTCTGTTCCATCAAGCTCACACATAATTTTATCTATAAGCATTTGCTCTCTAACATCTATACCTATTAAAGCTGGAGCAATTACATCTTTTATATTTTTAACAGCTTTTAAAACTCCTTTTCCTAAATATCTATTATCTTTATCTCTAAGTTCTAAAGCTTCATATTTTCCAGTGGATGCTCCAGAGGGAACCATAGCTCTTGCAATAGTTCCATCTTCCAAAATAACTTCAGCTTCTACAGTTGGATTTCCACGAGAATCCAATACCTCTCTTGCTTTAATATCTGCTATTTCCATCTATCTCCCCCTTTTGAATAAATTTTAAAAGAGCTTAAAAAGAATATATCATACAAAAATTTTACCTTCAAGCTTATAAAAACCTTAAGAATTTAAAAATTTTAAAGTTTTTTATATTCAGATATAAGAACATCAAAAATTTTATAAATATCTTTTTCTTCTAAACCTTGAGAAAGTGGAATACTAAGCTCCTCTTTATAAAACTTATAACTTTCTTTTAAAAACGTTTTTAAATCTAAAGAAGGATAAATTTTTGTGTAAATTTCTTTAAAATCTTTAAAAAGTCTTTTATAAAATTTTAAAAGATAAACCGGAATATAGTGAACTTGAACACCAATACCTTTTTTTCTTAAATTTTCAAAATATTTTTTCTTTTTTTCTAAATTTTTAAATTTAAATCTAACTGGAAATAAATGGTAAGATGAGTAATTACTTTGTCTTATTGGTTTTGCAAAATCTATATCTTTAAAAAGCTTATAGTATATTTTTGCTAGTCTTCTTCTCTTTTCCAAAAACTTTTCAAGTTTTTTTAATTGAGATAGACCTAAGGCGGCGTGAATATCTGAAAGTCTGTGGTTTAAAGATAAAAATTCTTTTTCATAAAGCCAATAAGAAAGTTTTTTTAGCCCATGATTTCTAAAAAGAAGTAAAGTTTCATACATTTTTTTATCATTTGTTGAAACTGCTCCGCCTTCACCACAGGCAATGGGTTTTACAGGGTGAAAGGAAAATGCACTTCCTAAAGAATATTTACTTTCTCCGACAACTTCATTTTCATTTTTCGCTCCAAGGGCATGACAGGCATCTTCCAAAAGCGGAATATTATATTCTTTTAAAATTTCATAAATTTTTTGTGTGTTAAAAGGATTTCCTGCATAATGAACAAAACTTGCAAATTTTATATTTTTTAAAATATTTTTCGCTTTTCTTTTTAGGATTTCTAAAAAAGTATAAAGTTTATCTAAAGATATATTTCCATTTTCATCTACATCTACAAATAAGGGTAATCCTCCTAAAAACACCGCAGCATTACTAGTTGCACTAAAAGTTATAGGGGTAGTTAAAAAGAAAAATATTTTTTTATAAAAAAAATCTTTTGGAGATTTAAAAAGTTTGTATTTTGTATATAAAAGGCTAAAATAAAGTCCAAGTAATGCTGAGGTTCCAGATGAAAAAGCTACTACATATTTAGATTTTAATTTTGTCTTTAAAGCTTCTTCAAACTCTTTTACCTTAGGACCTTGAGTTAAAAATGGAGATTTTAAAACTTTTTCAACTTCCCTTATATCATCGTCATATATAGTTTGAAAGCTATAAGGTATCATTTTTTTGCACCTGAAATTTTATTTAAAAGTTCAATATCTATAACTTCCACTTGAATTTTATGACGAATTTGTCTGTAAAAAATTTTAAGTTCTTCTGAAGGTGCTTTTAAAGTAAACATAGGTATATGAATTTCTTTTTTGTCTTTGGTTCTTATATAAATCATGAGATTATAAACTTTATAAAATTTTTTATAGGCTACGATAATAATTTCTACTTTATTTATAGGAAGTTTTATTTTTTCATTTCCAAAAAAATCTTTTATAACTATTTTATCTAAATAAAATTCGACTCTAAAATATTCCAAAATTGGTTTTAAGGACTTTTTATATATAAAGAAAAATAAAGCTAAAAATCCAACTAAAGTAAACAAAAAGAAAATAGCTCTATCTTGAGGTGGTAAAGTAGCTCCTAAAGCTCCAGCACTTATTCCTAAAAATAAAAATAAAAAAAAGTTTATATATATAGGAAGGTGAGTATTTTCCAAAACTATTTTTTCCATAGAAGTTACCCTTTTAAAAGATTTTTATTATATTCTTCTAAAGTTATAAATTTATCTTTTTCTTTAAGATAAAGTAAGTTTAAAAGATTATAATCTATTATTTTATTATTTTTATTAAATACAACTTCTAAACCATTTAAAGTGTATATGTTATCTTTTTCATAAACGCCAAATCTAGCGGGCATAGAAGTAGAAAGTCTATATATAGCAGCGTATATGCTCATTCCTATTACAGAGTGAAAGCTTCCGCATTTTCCAATATCTGTAATATACAAAGAGCCGTTTATAATTTTTAAGTCATTTGTCTGAACATGAGTATGGGTTCCGTAAATAATATCAAATTTTCCAGCTAAAAAATAACCTAAAGCTTCCTTCTCACTTGTAGCTTCAGCGTGAATATCTATTATTTTTATGTCAGCTTCATTAAACTCTTTTAAAGAGAAAATTTCTTCTAAAACTAAAAAGGGATTTACAGGAACATCCATAAAAACTTTTCCTAAAACATTTGTAACAAAGATTTTTTTACCGTTTATTTCCTTATATATATACCCTTTTCCCGGACTTTTTACATAATTTAAAGGACGAATAAGCTTTTCTTCATTAATAATTTCAAATATTTCTTTTCTATCCCAGATATGATTTCCGGAAGTAAAAATGTGAATCCCAAGGTTATCTAAAAATTTATATACAGATTTGCTTACTCCAAAGCCTGAAGCTGCATTTTCGATATTAGCAATAATTAAGTTGTATTCTTCTCTTTTTTTTTCTAAAAACTTCTCAACTACTTTTCTTCCAGGTTTTCCGCAAATATCCCCTAAAATTAAAATTTTGTAGAACATATTTTTTCCTCTAACAGTAGATTCTAATTAAATTTAAGAAGCTTTACCTCTTTTTTCCATTTCTTCTTGTTTTCTTTTACATTCTATACACAAAGTTGCTACTGGCCTAAGTTTTAATCTTTCATATCCAATAGGTTTCCCACACATTTCGCATATTCCATAAGTTCCCTCTTCAATCTTTTTTAGAGCTGTTTCAATTTTTTTTAAAAGCTTTGCTTCTCTATCTGCAATTCTTATAGCAAACTGTTTTTCAATTTCTTCTATACTAAAATCTCCGATATCTCCAATATCTACAAAATGTTTATTAACAACCTCAAGTCTTTTTTGAATATCAGATAAAATTTCCTCTTTTCTTTTTAAAAGCCTTTGTTTAAGCTCTTCAAGTTGCTCTTTTGTTAATGGTTTTGGTTCATACATGATATCCTCCTACAAAACTTTAAAATTTGAATGAAGAAATTATAGAAAATTTAAAAAATATTCCCTTTGAAAAGGATTTAAAAAAGCTTTAATTTCCATAAGCCTGCATTTTTTTTTTAATATTTTTTGTAGTATATTTTTGAAAAATATTTATTTAGTTTTAAGAATTGTGATGGAATTTGGTATATTATTACATAAACAATTAGGAATTTTATAGGGGGAAAAAATGGAATTTAAAACAGATTTAAATTTAGAAGAAGATATAAAAAATATTTATGCTTTAATAAGAGATATTCCAGATTTCCCTAAACCTGGAATCATATTTAAAGATATAACTCCGGTTTTAAAAACTCCTTGGGCTTTTCAAAAAGTAATAGATTATCTTGCAAATAGATATGTAGGAAAAAAAGTAGATTTGGTAGTAGGTATAGAATCTCGAGGATTTATTTTGGGATCAGCCCTTGCATATAAACTTGGGGCCGGATTTGTTCCTATTAGAAAAAAAGGAAAACTTCCTTATAAAACTATAAAAGCAAGCTACGCTTTAGAGTACGGAGAAGATAGTATAGAAATTCACATTGATGCTATAGAAAAAGGACAAAAAGTAGTTTTAATTGATGATGTTTTGGCAACCGGTGGAACTATGAGTGCTGCTATATCTCTTGTAGAAGAACTTGGAGGAGAAATTTTAGGAGTAGACTTTCTTTTGGAACTTACTTTTTTAGGCGGAAGAAAAAAAATAGAAAATAGAGGATATCCTGTATTTTCTTTAATTAAAGTTTAAGCATTTTATTTAAGAGGAATATAAAATGGTAGAGTTATTTTTATCTTTCTTTTCGTTTGGGGCTATAGTGGACTATGTTATGCACTTTAAAGTAGTTCCCCGTAAAGCAAATTATGAAAGAAGGGTAGATGTAGATCTTGCATGTTTTGAACCAAGAGATGTAGATGCAGATGAAACGGTTTTAATAGATGATGATTATCTTATTTTAAATATAACTTTTTCTAAAACACGTGCTATTCAGATTCTTCAACCAAAAATAAAGGGAGCTAAGTTAGAGAAAAAATGTGTGCTTTATGCTTTAAATAAACCTGTAGCTTATGTATATCCAAAAGACAAAGGAAATTTTTATAATTTTTTCTTTGTAGCTTTAGATCCTAAAACAAAATATAGTTTAGTTTGTAAATTTAAACTTTCTCCCTCTTTTTCTGAAAAGAATATAAAACCTGCAATTGTAAATAATTATGACTGGAGAGAATATCTTTCCGTATTTTTCCCCCTGGGAAGCTTTGAATTAACAAGTAAAATAAAATTTGAGTTAAATAAATTTTTAAAAGTTATCCCTAAGGATAAAATATGCATTTTATACTTAATAGGATATGCAGATAATACTCCTATAGTTCGCCCAGAAACTTTGAAAAAAGTAAAAAGTAATAAAGAGCTTGCTTATAAAAGAGTAAAAAACGTTTTAGATTATTTACTTGGAAGAAAAGATTTTAACTATAAACCTATGTCTGAGGAGAAGCTTCTAAAGGAATATAAAAAAAGAAAAGAAATTTATAGATCTCAAAAAGAAGAAAAACGTTCTTCAAATTTAGAAGAAAAAAAAATAAAAAATTCTAAAGTTTTAAATAGCACAAAGGAGATATACAATTCTAATAGTAGCATAGGTTTAAATGAAATTTTTGAAATCTTAAATAATTTATCTAAGGATTTAAAAAAGGGTAAAAATGGATAAAATTTATTACCCAGAACTTTATTAATTTAACAAGCGAGGTCAAAAGTTATGCCTAGGAAAAAAAAGGTTAAACAAAAAGAAAATTTAAAAGAAAATGATCTTTTAAAAGACGAAAATTTAGAAGAAGTTCAAGATGAAGAAATTCAAATTGAGGAAATTGAAAAAGAAGCTAAAGATATAGAAAAAATATTAGCTTGTGATATAGCAGCTCAGTATACTCCAGATAAAGATTCTTTAGATGCTTTTTTAAAGAAAATAGCAAAAATTCCTCTTTTAACTAGAGAGGAAGAAATCGAACTTGCAAAAAGGGCAAAGAAGGGAGATAAAGAGGCTTTAAAAAAATTAATTGAGCATAATCTTCGTTTTGTTATAAGTGTAGCAAAAAAATATATGGGATATGGACTTCCTTTACATGATTTAATAGGAGAAGGCATTGTAGGTCTTGTTGAAGCTGCTAGAAGATTTGATCCAGACAGGGGAGTAAAATTTATCTCTTATGCAGTGTGGTGGATAAGACAAGCTATTGCCCAGGCACTTTCCCAAAGTACGGGAGCTGTAAAAATTCCTATAAAACAAGCCTTAATGGCCTCTAAAGTTTTAAAAACCTATAATGAACTTAGAAAAGAACTTAGTAGAGAACCTACTTTAGAAGAGCTTGCAGAAAAATTAAATATGTCTCCTAAGGAAGTGGAAAATTACTTAAAGCTTTGTAATATGCCTTTATCTTTGGATGCTCCAGTTGGGGATGAAGAGGATACTACTTTTAAAGACTTTTTAGTAGGTTCTACAACTGAAGATGTAGAAAAAGCTGTAGTTATGAAAGAATTAAAAGAGGCGGTACATGATCTTTTAAATGTTTTAACTCCTCAAGAAAGAAGAATTATTATATGGAGATTTGGATTAGATGGAAATGAACCAAAAACTTTAAGGGAGATAGGAGAAATTATTGGAGTTTCCAGAGAAAGAGTAAGACAACTTGAAGAAAGAGCGAAAAAGAAGATGAGAGAGGTTGCTTTAAAGAAAAAATTAAATGTATTTTTAAATTAATTTAAGGGCAATTTCTTGAAGGAGATAAGGTATATATATATAAACTTTTTAAAAGGTAAAATTACCTATATAGCTTTTGCAGTTATTCTTACAACTATATCTGCATTTTTAACATCTTCTTTAGTCTATCTTCTTAAGCTTTTTATAAATAAGGTTTTTATAGAAAAAGAATACAAATATTTATATTCTTCACCTATTATTATTTTTTTTCTTGGATTAATTATAAGCTTATTTAACGTTTTAAGTTTTTACTATTTTAATAAGATATCTTTCGAAATTCTTTTAAATATTCGAGAAAGGCTTTTAGAAAAAATTTTAAAACTTTCCTATTTAAATTTTTATGAAAAATCAACTGGATATTATTTAAATATTCTATCTCAAGATGTTCTTAATCTCCAAAATCTATTTATAAATGTTATTCCTTTTTTAATTAGAAATACTTTATTAGCTTTATTTTTAATTATAGGAACTTTTCTAATTAATTTTAAATTTGCATTAATTTCATATTTAACCATTCCAATTTTAATTTTAGCAGTTAGTTTTATAAATAAACATATAAGAAGATACTACCATAAAATTCAAAATCTTAACGATAAGATCTTAAACTTAACAAATACAATAATAAATTCTTTAAAAGAAATAAAAATTTTGAATTTAGAAGAGAAGTTTCTGGAAAAATATAAGGAACAAAATAGAAATTTAATTTCTGTTTTTTTAAAGAATAAATTTTTTGAAATTCTATCACCTAATTTGTCTCAATTTATATTTTTAATAATCATTGCTTTTCTATTTTTTATTGCTGGAAAATATATATTGGAAGGAAGTTTAAGCGTTGGAGGTTTTGTTGCTTTCATTACAGCTTTGGTTTTAGTCTTAGATCCTATAAAAAGAATAGCAAAATCCATTCCAGAGTTTCAGCAAGCTTCTATATCCTTAAAAAGAATTCAAGATATCCTAGATAAAAAAGAAGAAATTTTAAAGGGGAAACAAATTTCATGTATAGATAGAATATCTTTTAAAAATGTTTATTTAAAAATAAAAGATAAAGAGATATTAAAAAATATAAATTTAGAGTTTAAGAAAGGAAAAAAATATGGAATAGTGGGACCATCTGGAAGCGGGAAAACAAGCTTAATAAATTTAATTGTGGGTTTAATAAAACCCAGCTTAGGAGAAATATATATAAATAAAGATAATTTAAAAGATATAAATTTAAGATCCCTAAGAGAAAAAATTTCTATAGTTTCGCAAGATATCATTATCTTTCCGGGGACTATTTTAGAAAATTTAAAAATCGTAAATCCCAAAGCTTCTTATGAAGATATCTTAAAAGCCTGTAAGAAAGCTCAAATTTTAGATTTTATAGAGAGTTTACCAGATAAATTTAATACTATCCTTGGCCCTGGAGGAGTAAATTTATCTGGCGGACAAAAACAAAGACTTGCAATAGCCCGAGCTATATTAAAAAATGGAGATGTTTTAATAATGGATGAAGCTACAAGTGCTTTAGATGCAAAAACAGAAAGAACAATTTCGAAAATAATAGACGAAAACTTTAAAGATAAAATTTTAATAGTTATAGCTCATAGATTATCTACAATACTAAATAGCGATGAAATCATCGTTTTAAAAAATGGAAAAGTAGAAGCAATAGGTAAATATCCAGATATATTAAAAACATCCCCTACTTTTAAAGAGCTTTACAAAAACTTTAAAGAGAGGTAAAAAACAGCCATGCTCCTAAAAATAGAAGGAAAATTAAAAAAATTTTATATTTTATCTATTCCTATAAAAGGAAAAATCGAAATAAATTTACCTCTTGAAAGCTTGGCAAAGATATTTTTAAAAAATAAATTATTTTCTGTTTTATCTCAATTTCAATTTACAGGAAAAATAAAAATAGACAACGAAGAGTTTGAATTTGAAAATGGAGAGCAGATAAATTAAT
>JAMOTM010000062.1 GCA_027002265.1 Aquificota bacterium
ACGATTTAGTAGGAGGAAAACCTGTATATCTAGTTTCTATTATTAATGATTTAAAAACAAAATCTTTGGACGAAATCTTAAACTACCTTTTACAAGATGAAAAGCAAAAAATAATTATGTTTCTAAGTTTACTTGGTGAGGAAAAAGTAATTATAGGTGAGAAAACTTTTGTTGTAAAAAAAGAAGAGATTATAGAGATCTTGAAAAAAATAGCTCAAAAAGAATTTCTTTATCAAAAAGATGTTCTGCCTAAAATATACTACTTTTTAGTTTCTAAAAATATCCTATTTTTAGATCCAATTAGAGGAATTTTAAAACCTCAAAGCCGCCTTACATACCACGCTATAAACAAAGCTTTAAAGGAGCTTAATTTAGTGTAAAGGTATTTATGTTCGTTTTGAAGGAGGAAAAATAAATGAAATTTTTTAATCGGGAAAAAGAAATAAAGGAAGTTTTATCGGTAATAGAAAGCGAACCTCAGCTTATACATTTTATCTATGGACCTATAAATAGTGGAAAGACTGCTTTAATAAATGAAATAATAAAAAATCGTTTGGACAAAAGTAGATACGAAGTTATTTATATAAACTTAAGAGGACGCTTTATAGAGGATTATAAAAGCTTTATAAAAGTGCTTTTTAATGTTAAAAAGGAAAGTTTTAGAGAAAAGATAAAAAATTTTTTTAAAGGTTTATTTTTTTCCCTTCCAAGAGTTTTAAATAAAGAGGCTATAAAAAGGGTTAGCTCTGGAATCTTAGAAGGTATTCCGATAGCTGAAAGTCTCTTAGAAAAATTTTTAAAAAAAAACAAAATAGAAGATGTATTTGTATTTTTGGAAAACTATTTTGAGAATGTAAGAAAAAAAGAAAAAATTCCCATTTTAATAATAGATGAGTTTCAGGTTATTGGGGATTTAAAAATAAATGGATTTTTGATATATAAACTTTTTAATTTTTTTATTCACTTAACCAAGGAAAGGCATTTAGCTCATGTTTTTTGTTTATCCAGCGATAGTCTTTTTACCGAAAGGGTATATAATGAAGG
The DNA here is from genome assembly GCA_027002265.1 of Aquificota bacterium. Classification (GTDB taxonomy): domain Bacteria; phylum Aquificota; class Aquificia; order Desulfurobacteriales; family DQVG01; genus DQVG01. The sequence continues at coordinate 1,045 of JAMOTM010000062.1, forward strand.
TAAACTAGAAGGAAGGGCAAAGTATATACTAGTAGATGATTTTGAAAAAAAAGAAGCTTTAGAATTTTTAAGCTTTTTGGAAAAAGAAATTTTAAAAAAAGAAGACTTTTTAAGCCAAAGCGAAAAGGAAAAAATATATGATCTAGTGGGTGGAAAACCAGTATATCTAATTTCAATTATTAATGACCTTAAAACAAAATCTTTGGACGAAGTTCTTAGCTACCTTCTTCAAGATGAAAAAGCAAAGATAAAAATGGAGCTAGAAAAGTTTGATTATGTAAAAGTGAAAGTATTTTATGAAAATCAGGAAGTAGAGGTAAAAAAAGAGGATTTAATTGAAGTCTTAAAAAAATTTAAAAATAAAGATATATTAAAAAAAGATGAAGTAAAAGCTCCCGCATATTATTATCTAGTAAGAAAAAATATTTTATTTTTAGATCCCATTAAAGAGATACTAAAGCCTCAAAGCCGTCTAACTTGGCGTGCTATAAACAGAGCTTTAAAGGAGCTTAATTTAGTATAAAGGTATTATGTTTGTTTTGAAGGGGGAAAGATAAATGAAATTTTTTAATCGGGAAAAGGAAATAAAGGAAATTTTATCGGTAATAGAGAGTGAACCTCAGCTAATATACTTTATCTATGGCCCTATAAATAGTGGGAAGACAGCTTTAATAAAAGAAGTAATAAGAAAACTTGATTTAGATAAATACATACCTTTTTATATAGACTTTAGAATGAAAAACATAGTAGACATAGATGACTTTGCAGAGGTTCTTTTAGAAGTTAGAGATGATATAGAGGTAAAAACATTAGAGGAATCTATTGAAAGGGCATTAGAAATTATTTTAAGTAATATAAAGCTGTTAAAAGGAGCAAGTGTATTTTTTGGAATGCCAATAAATATACCAATATCAGAAAAAGTGTTTCAAAAGTTTTTAGATGGAATAAGCAAAAAAGAGAAGAAGGTAGGAAATATATACACTTATATAGAAAAGCTGCTTTTAAGGATAAGAAGTTTAGGAAAAGTACCAATACTTGTGTTAGACGAGCTTCAAATGCTAAAAGATATATCTTTAAACGGAAATAGGAGCTTATTAAAAAGCTTTTTTCAGTTTTTAGTAGGTTTAACAAAGGCTCATCACTTAGCTCATGTATTTTGTGTCTCAAGTGATAGTTTATTTATAGAATATGTGTATAGCGCAACGGAGCTTGAAGGAAGAGCAAAGTATATACTGGTAGATGACTTTGGAAAAAAAGAGGCATTAGAGTTTATAGATTTTTTAACAAAAGAGCTTTTAGAAGAAAAAATAGTTTTAAGCAAAAAGGAAAAGGAAAAAATATACGATTTAGTAGGAGGAAAACCTGTATATCTAGTTTCTATTATTAATGATTTAAAAACAAAATCTTTGGACGAAATCTTAAACTACCTTTTACAAGATGAAAAGCAAAAAATAATTATGTTTCTAAGTTTACTTGGTGAGGAAAAAGTAATTATAGGTGAGAAAACTTTTGTTGTAAAAAAAGAAGAGATTATAGAGATCTTGAAAAAAATAGCTCAAAAAGAATTTCTTTATCAAAAAGATGTTCTGCCTAAAATATACTACTTTTTAGTTTCTAAAAATATCCTATTTTTAGATCCAATTAGAGGAATTTTAAAACCTCAAAGCCGCCTTACATACCACGCTATAAACAAAGCTTTAAAGGAGCTTAATTTAGTGTAAAGGTATTTATGTTCGTTTTGAAGGGGGAAAAATAAATGAAATTTTTTAATCGGGAAAAAGAAATAAAAGAAGTTTTATCGGTAATAGAAAGTGAACCGCAACTCATATACTTTATCTATGGTCCTATAAATAGCGGAAAAAGTGCACTTATTAGAGAAATAATAAGAAATAGGCTGGATAAATTGAGATACGTTCCCTTTTTAATAGACTTTAGACTTAGAAATATAGCTAATGTAGATAATTTCATAAAAAGTTTATTTAAAGTAGAAGAGAATATAAAAGCAGAGAGCATAAAGGAATATATAAAAAGTGTGGCAAGATTTTTGGTGGAAGGGAAGGAAGTAATAGAAAGTATAAGTAGTATATATGCTGGCGTTCCCATAAGCATTCCTGTTCCAAAAGAGGTTTTAAAGGGTCTTTTTGAAAGTAAGGAGAATATAGAAAAAGTAGAGGACGTATATGTATACATAGAAAATTTATTTTCGGAGATAAATAAATATGGAAAAGTGCCAATACTTGTATTAGATGAGCTTCAGATGCTAAAAGACATATCATTAAACGGAAATAGACCTTTATTAAAAAACTTTTTTCAATTTTTAGTAGGTTTAACAAAGGTAGAACACTTAGCTCATATATTTTGCGTGTCAAGTGATAGCTTATTTATAGAGCACGTGTATAGTAGTGCAGAACTTGAAAACAGAGCAGATTATATATTGGTAGATGATTTTGAAAGGAAAGAAGCTTTAGAGTTTATAGATTTTTTAACAAGAGAGCTTTTAAAGGAAAAAATAGTTTTAAGCAAAAAGGAAAAGGAAAAGATATATGATTTTGTTGGAGGTAAACCGGTTCTACTTATAAAGGTAATAAATAAACTTAAAATTAAAACTTTAGATGAAGTGCTTAGCTACCTTCTTCAGGATGAAAAAGCAAAGATAAAAATGGAGCTAGAAAAGTTTGATTATGTAAAAGTAAAGGTGCTTTATGAAAATCAGGAGGTGGAAGTAAAAAAAGAGGATGTAATAGAAGCTTTAAGAAAATTTAAAAATAAAGATATTTTAAAAAAAGATGAAGTAAAAGCTCCCGTATATTATTATCTAGTAAGAAAAAATATTTTATTTTTAGATCCCATTAAAGAGATACTAAAACCTCAAAGCCGTTTAACTTGGCATGCTATAAACAGGGCTTTAAAAGACTTGAATTTGGTAAGCTAATTAATGTTATTTAAATATGTTTTATATTTATATAGCCTTTTAATTTAGACTTTCTAGGAGGAAAATTTTATGAAATTTTTTAATCGGGAAAAGGAAATAAATGAGATTTTATCGGTGATAGAAAGCGAACCTCAACTCATATACTTTATCTATGGCCCTATAAATAGTGGGAAGACAGCTTTAATAAAAGAAGTAATAAGAAAACTTGATTTAGATAAATACATACCTTTTTATATAGACTTTAGAATGAAAAACATAGTAGACA
>JAMOTM010000063.1 GCA_027002265.1 Aquificota bacterium
TTATATTTTTCAACATCTTTTAAATCTATATCCTCTATTGAAAAAAATGCACTTCCAGAGCCGCTTAAGGTAAATTTTTTAAAGTTGTTTGTAAGTTTTTTTAACTCTCTTATAGAAGGTATATCAATATTTTCAAAGGAGTTATAAAAAAGTGCTTTATTATGAAAAAGAGGAAAGTTTTCTTTTAGAGTTTTATAAATATTTAGAGCCTCCCTTTTGGTTATAAAATCGTAGGATTTAAAAGCTTTATATGCTTCTTTTGTGGAAACTTTTATATTTGGAAGATATAAAAAAAGATCATTATTTAAAGGCTCTAAAGGTGTTATTTTCTCACCTCTACCCTCTACAAGGGCACATGAGGTTTTATAAAAAAATAGAGTGTCTGAACCTATTTCTAAAAGAATTTTTTCTAAAAGATTTTCCTTAAGTTTTATGTTTTCTTTTTCTTGAAAATAAAACTTTAAAAATTTTAAAAATATAGCCGCGTTTGAACTTCCCCCGCCAAGACCTTTGAAAGGTGGAATATTTTTGTAAAGTTTTATGGAAAGATTAATTTTTTTATTTGTATATTTTTCAAAAAAATTTTTTACTTTATAAATTAAATTTTCCTCATTTTCTGGAATATCCCTGTAGAATCTTCCATATATTTTTATTTCAAAATAAGAGTTTTCTTTTACTTCAAAAATATCGTAAAAATTAATTGTATGAAATAATGAAATTAAATTATGATAATCATCATTTCTTTTTCCAATTACATAGAGAAACAAATTAAGTTTTGCTGGAGATAGGAAAGTATATATCAATTTAAAATTAACTCCTATTAAATGGTTTTTATATCTTTTCTTCTAAATTAAGATTTCTAAATACTTTAACATATATATTTCTTATTCTTTCAAATATTTCCTTTGATAAAGCTTCATCATAAGTATGAGAGGTTAAATTTCTATCTTCAAGCATATCAAAAAAAATATCTATATCATCTAAAATTCCATATCTAAAAGCTTTTTTTATACAATCTCTTGGAGAGTAACATTCTATACCATGATAATCTAAAATGGCTTTTAAAGTTTTCCAAAAAAGTTCAAAAGTAAACTCAAATCTTTGAATAACTCCGTCTCTATCTAAATCATCTTTTGCTATTTTTACAGCATCTTCCAATTTATTTAAAGCTTTTTTAAATTTTTCCAGTTTTAAAAGAACTTCACTTTTTTTCATACAAAACTTTTCCTTCTTTTATTATTATATTTTTAAATTCTTTACTAATATTTGGTAAAAAAATTAAATCAACTAAATAAGGACCCGAAATTTTTTCTATTTTTTCCTTTAGGATTCTTCTTTCTCTAAAAGGCAAAAGAATATCTACTGCAATATCTATATCCGAATTTCTTTTAGCATATCCTTTTGCTCGAGATCCAAATAAAATTATTTTATTTGGATTATATTTTTTTAACTCCTCTATAATTTTACTTATAATAAGTTCAACTCTATCCATTTACCTCTAAGCAGTTCCCCCAATAGTTATACTTGGAATTCTTAAGGTCGGAACACCATCTGTTACTGGAACTCCCTGACCGTCTTTTCCGCATATTCCAGGAATAAAATGTAGATCATTTCCTAAGGCATCTATTTCCATTAAAATTTTTGGTCCATTTCCAATTAAAGAAGCTCCTTTGATAGGGTAAGTTATTTTTCCATTTTCTATCATGTAAGCTTCATTTACTTCAAACATAAAATCTCCAGTAACTGTATTTACTTCCCCACCTCCCATTTTTAAAACTAAAATACCCTTTTTAGTGTCTTTAATAATATCTTCTGGATTATCTTTCCCTGGAGCTATAAAAGTGTTTCTCATTCTAGGAATAGGAACATGAGAAAAGCTTTGTCTTCTTCCATTTCCGGTAGAGGAAATATTTTTTATAAATTCCTTTTCAGCTTCAGTTAAAGATATTTTTGATAGAAATTCTTTATCTTCTTTAAGTTTAAAACTCCAAAATTTATCTATCATAAAACCTTTTAAAATTCCATTTTCTATTAATACTGTTTTTTGAGTTGGAGTTCCTTCATCATCAAAAGCTGTAGTTCCAAAATATCCTTTTAAAGTTCCATCATCTATAACGGTTATAAAATCTTTTGCTACTTTTTCTCCCAATTTATTTTTATAAACGCTCATATTTTGAAAAACTAAATCAGCTTCTAAACCATGTCCTACAGCTTCGTGAATAATAGTTCCACCAGCTTCAGAAGCTAAAACTACCGGAAATTTTCCAGCTGGAGCTTCTTTTGCTGTAAGTAGAAGCTCTGCTCGTTTTGCAGCTTTAAAACCTTTTTCTAAAAAATTTTCTAAACTTAAACTTTTATAACCTCCTCTAATAGCTAAACTTTCATATCCAGTTTGTAAATTATTTACATTTTTAGCTACACATAAAACTTTAAAAAGAACAAAGGGACGTTTGTCAAATACAATTTCACCTTCACTATTTAAAATAATAATATTAGAGATTCCATCACTTAAAGAAGCTGTTACCTGAATAATTTTTTTATATTTTTTTCTTATTTCATCATTTACAGTTTTTAAGATTTCTATTTTTCTTTCAAGGGGAATTTCTATTTCAAAGTCATAGTAGTAATTTTCTAAAGGCAACTCTTTTTTTATAAAATTTAAAGTGATATTTTTATTTTCCTTTAAACTTTCCTTTAAAGAATTACAAACTTTTAAAGTATTATCTATATCATTTGTATAACCAAAATATACTTTAAAATTTTTTATAACTCTTATTCCTACTCCTTCACTTATAGAAAATGAAGTAGACTCTATTTTATTTTCTTCTAAGTGCGCATTAAAAGATTTTCCATTTTGATAATAAATATCTACATAATCTGCCCCTGCGTTTTTTAAAATTTTAATAGCCTTTTTAAATATTTCTAATTTTTTATCTATATTCATTTTAATTCCCTCTAATTTTTAATTTTTGAAATTATACCTTAACTTCTTTATTTATAATCTTTTTTAAAAGTCTTGCAATTTTATAAGCTATTAAAGGTGGAACACTTTCTCCTACTTGATTATATTGAGCATTTGTTCCACCTAGAAAAACGTGGTAATCCGGATAAGACATAAGTCGGGCATGTTCTCTTACCGTTAAAATTCTATTTTCAAAAGGATGAATAAACTTTGCAGTTCCTCTTACGGTTGGAGAAATTTTATAAGGATCTAATCTCTCGTAGGTCCAATAAGTTTTATTTCCTACTTTAAATCCAAGGGCACTTTTTCCAATTGGAGTTTTTGCAATTCTTTTTTGAAGTTTTTTTGAAACCTCAACATAAAAGTGATTTTCTATTTCATGAGGAAAATAGGGAATAGGTAAATCTTTTATAGCATCCCAAACGGTTTTTTTATCTCTTTCATATTTTTCAAAGTACTCTTGAATAGGAAAATTAGAAATAAACATTCTTGTTCTCCTTGAAGGAAGTCCATACTTTTCACATCTAATAACATTAAAGTATATATTTTCATAACCTGCCCATTTGAATTCATTTATCAACGCCTGTTTTAAATGTCCTTCAGTTATCTGTAAAACATTTTCCATAACAAAATATTTTGGTTTTATATGAGCTAAAAATCGGATATATTCTAAAGTAAGTCTTCCTCTTTCATCTTTGTAAAGTCTTAAAATAGGTTCTTTTTCTCTTTTTGGATTTATAGGTGTATATCC
>JAMOTM010000064.1 GCA_027002265.1 Aquificota bacterium
GCTATAAAAAGATAAGGAGAACTTATAAATAAACCGTTTGGAGATAACCCTTTGTATTTAATAAGAGTATGAACTTGAAAATCTTTTAAAGAAAAATAATAAATAGTATCTTTTTGAGTATCTGAAACATAGACTATTTGGGTGTAGGGATCTACGGTTATATCATTTAAAAATTTAGCTTCTTTTATTTCTATATTTTTTATTAAAATTTTTTTAGATATAGAGTAAACTTTTACACTATCAATATCTGTCACAAATAAATAATCCCCAAGACTTGTTATTCCTTTTGGCCCATTTAAAGATGTATATACCTGAAAATAAAATTTGTTTGTATATAAGTCAAATAAACTAATAAATCCGTTTTTATCCTTTGCGATCGGATTTCCATTTACATTACTTATAAAGATATACCTATTTTGATATATATGTGCGCTCTCGGGAGTTTTAAAATTTGTAAGTTTGTAACATGAAAATTTAAAACTTTGTCCAAAGGATATAGATAAAAGAAATATTAAAGAAAATATATTTTTTATCATTCAGCTTTTTCCTCTTTATTTTCTTCTTCTCTTTTATAAAGAATTTTATCTATAAGTCCATATTCCTTTGCTTCCTCTGGAGACATAAAATAATCTCTGTCTGTATCTTTTTCTATTTTCTCTATGGGTTGACCGGTGTGCTTAGCTAAAATTTCATTAAGCATTTTTTTCAGTCTTAAAATTTCTTTTGCGTGAATCTCAATATCCGTTGCTTGTCCTTGAAAACCACCAAGAGGTTGGTGAATCATAATTCTTGAGTGTGGTAAAGAATATCTTTTTCCAGGAGCTCCTGCTGCAAGAAGAACAGCTGCCATAGATGCAGCTTGTCCCATGCAAATAGTTACAACATCTGGTTTTATATATTGCATAGTATCATAAATTGCAAGTCCTGCAGTAACTACTCCTCCTGGGGAATTTATATAAAGATAAATATCTTTTTCAGGATCATCTGCTTCTAAATATAGAAGCTGAGCAACGATTAAGTTAGCAATATGGTCATCTATAGGTTGCCCTAAAATAATAATTCTATCTTTTAGTAAACGTGAATATATATCGTATGCCCTTTCACCTTGCCCAGTTTGCTCTACTACAATTGGAACAAGTTGATTTTTTATTTTCATATTTTTACTCCTTTGTATTTTAATTTAGCTTTTTATTAAAAACTAAAAATTTAAACTAAAAATTTATAAAAGCGGGCTGAAAGCCCGCCTATTATTATTTTTCTTCCTTTTGAATTTCTTTGTTTTCCTCATTAGTCTCTTTTTTATTTTCTTCTAAAAGTGAATTTAAATACTTATTAAATTCTTCCTCTGAAACTTCTTCAATTTTAGCCCATTCTTTTAATTTGTCTAAAGTATATTGACGACGTGCGTCTTGATAAATTAAAGGCATAAGATTTTTTTCTTCAATAATTCTTTTTGCAGTTTCTACATCTCCATTTAAAGTCATATCTGCAATTTTTTTGATTTCATTTTCTATAAGTTCTTGAGGAACTTCTATATTTTCTTTTTCTGCAATGTAATCTAAAATAATTTTAGTAGCTGCAGTCTTATAAGCAAGAGGATAAAGCCTTTGAGCTAAAGTTTGAATTTGAGCTTGAATTTGCTCTTTTGGAATTCCCATTCTTTCTAAGGCTGCAACTTCGTTAGTAAGAAGAGCTTGAAGTTCCACATTTACTAAGCTTGGAGGAACTTTTATTTTTGCTTTTTTTATAAGTAAGCTTACAAGTAAATCTTCTAAAAGCTCTTCACTTCTTTCTTCCTTAATATGTCTTAAATTTTCCTCTATCTTTTTCTTCATATCTTCAAGATTTTCAAATCCAAGTTTTTTGGCAAATTCGTCATTTACTTCTGGTAAAGTTTTTTCCTTTACGGAAAGAACTTTAATTTTCATTTTTACTTTTTTTCCGGCAGCCTTGTGATATTTTTCGTCTTGAGGAGCCTCAAATTCAAACTCTATTTCTTCTCCAGCTTTTTTTCCTTTTATTTTTTCCTCAACCTCTGGCCAAAGTTGACCTGCTCCTAAAAGGGCACTTAACTTTCCTTTTTGAGGTTCTTCTCCTTCTACATGAGCTTCATATTCTATTTCTACTAAATCACCTTCTTTAGCTTCTCTATCTACATCTTTAAACTCAACAAATCTTTCTCTTAAAGCTTCAATTTCTCTGTTTATATCTTCCGGAGTAACATTTACTTTTATTTTTTTAAGTTCTATACCTTTATAGTCCTCTTCTTTTAAATCAACTTCCGGTAGAGTTTCAAAAACAACTTTTACTTTATATCCAGATTCTAACTTTTGAATATCTGGAATAACAGGTTCAGTTATAAGCTTAAACTTATTTTTCTCAGCTACTTTACTTACAGCTTCTACTAAAGCTTTTCTCATGCATTCTTCTTCAATTTCATTTGAAAATCTTTCTTTAATTAGATTTTCTGGAGCTTTTCCTTTTCTAAAACCTGGAATTTGAACAACTTTTTTAAACTCTTTTACGACTTCCTTTTCATATTTTTTTAAATCAGAGGGTTCCAAAATAATTTCTACTTCCTTTACGGGTTCTTTTACATCTTTGGTTAAAACTTCATATTTCATTATTTATTTCCTCCTAACTTTTTTATTTTTCCAACTTGCTTTAATGGTAATCCCCAAACTAAAGTAAATTTACCACCAGCAATATGATCAAAAGCATCTTCTTTATCATAGGTTGCAAGTTTGTAGTCATATAAAGAATATGGAGATTTTCTTCCAAGAACATAAATATTTCCTTTATAAAGTTTTAACTTTACTTCCCCAGTTGCATTTTTAAGTAAAGCTTTGTTAAATTCATCTAAAGCTTCTTTTAAAGGAGAAAACCAATATCCATAATAGACTAAATCTGCATATTTTTGGTTATTAGAAAGCTTAAAGTGGAGAGATTCTCTATCTAAAATTAAACTTTCAATTTCTCTTAAAGCTTTATCTAAAATTTCAGCTCCAGGTTGCTCGTAAAGCTCTCTTGATTTAATCCCAACCAGTCTATTTTCAACCATATCTACTCTTCCAATACCCAAAGAAGCTGCAATAATATTTAAATCCATAATGAGCTTATGAAGTTCATTATCTCCATAAAGGAAAAGGTAGTAGTTATCTTGTTCTTCTATCTTCCCTTTAAGTTTGTTTTTTATATTTTCTATAAAATCTCCTTTTTTTACTTTAAAGGCTTTTGGAAGAGCATTTTCAAAAAAGACATGTAAAATAACCTCTTCATCAACTACTTCTTTTGGATCTTTGGTTATTTGCCATGCATCTTTTGGAGGTTCATTAAAAGGATCTTCTAGAGCTCCACACTCAATAGAAATTCCCCATAAATTTTTATCTATAGAATATGGAGATTTTTTAGTAGCAAAAACTGGAATACCCTTTTTTTGAGCATACTCTATTTCTTCTTCTCTACTTTTAAATTCCCATTCTCTAACTGGAGCTAAAACTTTTAAATTTGGATTTAAAGCTAAAACTGAAAGTTCAAATCTAACTTGATCGTTTCCTTTTCCAGTAGAACCGTGAGCTACGGCATCTGCGTGTTCTTTTTCTGCAATTTCTACTAAATATTTGGAAATTAAAGGACGGGAAATTGCCGCAGAAAGATAGTATTTTCCTTCATATCTTGCATTTGCCCATAAAACTGGCATGCAATAATTTTTTGCAAATTCTTCTTTTAAGTCTAAAATATAGATTTTATCTGCCCCAAAATCTAAAGCTTTTTTTCTAATAGCCTCTAGATCTTCTTCTTGACCTACATCCGCATATACACATATAACTTCCTTACATCCATATTTTTCTTTTAAGTAGGGAACTAAAACTGAGGTATCCAGTCCTCCTGAGTATGCTAAAACTACTTTGTTAACCTTCATTTTTCCCCTCTTTTAAAAATATTTTCGCCCAATTTTAGCACAATTGATCTTAATTATTTTAAATTATTTATGTTTTTTATAAAACTTTATTCAGGTAAACAAGTTGCCCAATGGAAATTCCTCCATCATTTAAAGGATATTTTTGAGATAAATAGATTTTTCCTTTAAATTCTTTAAAAAGAAGTTTTAAAAGTAAAGAGTTTTGAAAAACTCCACCTCCAAGGGCAATGCTTTGTTCTTTTAGAGTTTGAGCAGAATAAATAATAAAATCTTTTACAAAATTATGAAAAAGGAAAGCTCCTTCCCCTATTTTTTCTTTTAAAAAATAATTTTCTATTAAATGTTTTATATCTTTTCTCCAATCCCAAATTAAAAAGTTATTTTCCTTTTTTAAAGTTATTTTATATTTATCATCTAAAAAGTTTATTTTTAAAGCTAAGTTTTCCAAAGCTATAGGAAGCTCACCTTCAAAACTAGAAAAAAGTTTTTTTGTAAATAAAACACTTACTCCATCAAAAAGTCTTCCCATGGATGTTGTTTTTATAGCATTTACTTTCTTTAAAAGTCCAAAATAAAATATTTTTAATTTTTTCTCATCAAAAAATTGCGGGTTTATTTTTTTTAAAATATAATTTATTTTGTCAAAATCTTTGTAAATTTCAAAGAGGATGGAAAATAAAATTTTCCAAGGTTCTTTTATAGCTTTATCTCCACCTATTAAATAAAAAGGATATATGCTTCCAAATCTTTTAAAGTCTTTATAAGAAGAGTATAAAATTTCTCCTCCCCATATAGTATTATCTTTTCCAAATCCTGTTCCATCAAAAGCATAACCTAGAATTTCACTTTCAATTTCATTTTCAAACATAGTTGTAATTATATGAGCGTGATGATGATAAACTTTATAAAGAAAAATATTAAACTCTTTTGAAAGTTCTTTTCCAAGTTTAGTTGAAGTATATTTAGGATGAGCATCTATACAAAGTGCATCTAAGTTTTTTATTTCTAAATTATAAAGTTTTAAAAAATCTTTTAAATAATTTTTTAAATAATTTAAAGTTTTTTCATTTTCTAAATCTCCAATATGAGGTGAGGTAAAAAGGTAAGGTTCGTTTTTTAAAGAAAAAGAAAATGTATTTTTTAAATTTGCTCCTAAAGCCAAAAAATTCCCTTTAAATTTTTCTTTAGAAAATCCTGGAAAAGGTGCAAAACCTCTTGCTCTTCTTATTAAAAGACGTTTTTCTTGGAAAGTTTTTAAAACACTATCATCTATAGCTCTAACAATTTTTCTATTATATCCCACAATAAAATCCACAACAGAACTTAAATTTTCCAAAATTTCCATATCATCTTTTATTAAAGGTTCTCCAGAAATATTAGCCGAAGTGCAAACTATAGGATTTTTAAATTCTTTTAGTAAAAGATGATAAAAGGGAGTGTAAGGTAAAAACACCCCAAAATAAGCATTATCTGGAGCTATTTCCTTTATATCTTTTTTCTTTTTTACAAGAACAATTGGAACTTCATAACTTTTCAAGGCTGCTTTTTCAAAATCATTAATAAAAGCATATTTTTCTATATCTTTTAAAGAAAGAAACATTAAGGCAAAAGGTTTTTTAGGTCTTCTTTTTCTTTTTCTTAATAGTCTTACAGCTTCTTCATTTAAAGCATCTACCACAAGGTGAAAACCACCTAGTCCTTTTATAGCAAAAATATAACCTTTTTCTAAAAGTTTTGATATAGTTTTTGTTAAGTCATTTATAAACACAACTTTAAGTTTTTTTATTTCATCTTTTAATTTTAAATAAACAAAATTATTTTTAAAATCTATTTTTTCTATATCTAAGGTTAATCTTAAAAGATCTAAGATTTCTTCTTTACTTCTGTGCTTTAAAAGTTTTTTTTCTAAGTAAAGAATATTTTTTTTTAAAAAAATCATATAAAGATATGGACCACATTTAAAACATGCATTTGGCTGGGCATGAAAACGCCTATCTTTTGGATTATCATATTCTTTTTGACATTCTTCACACATCTCAAAGTATTTCATAGAAGTATTTTTTCTATCATAGGGAAGCTTTTCTATAATAGTAAAACGAGGACCACAATTGGTGCAGTTTATAAAAGGATATCTATAACGTCTATTATTTTTATCAAAAAGTTCTTTTAAACAATCTGTGCAGGTTGCTAAATCTGGTAAAGCTAAAGTGGTTATTTTTTCAGAAGATGTACTT
>JAMOTM010000065.1 GCA_027002265.1 Aquificota bacterium
AACTTTAAAAATATTATATTACCATAAAATTTATGAGGAAAATAATTTATGGAAAAATAAGAAAAATTTGGTAAAATAAAATATCTAAGTTTGGTCGGGGTATGGCGCAGCCTGGTAGCGCGCTGGCATGGGGGGCCAGAGGTCGCCGGTTCAAATCCGGCTACCCCGACCATTTATAAAAGATTTTCAAAGTCTATAACTTTTATATATTCTCCCTTAAATGCATAGTCTTTTTCTTCTTCCAAAATAGCAAGTCCATTTGCTATAGCCATAGAGTAGAAATTGGAAGTATGTTCTGGAAGTTTGTTTTTATAAACAGAAAGATAACCCTGGGAACACTTTAAAAATACCCTTATAAAGTCGGTTCTTCCTTTTTTTCCTTTTAAATTTTCCTGTAAGATAGCTTCAAAGGTTTTAAAATAAGGTTTTAATTTTAAAACAGCTTTTATAAATGGAATTAAATAAACTACTGCATTTACTAAACTTGCACTTGGATATCCTGGAAGAGAAAAAATATAGCTATTTTTATGTTTACTAAAAAGAAATGGAGAACCAGGCCTAATATTAGTATTTTCTATTAAAACTTCAAAATTTTCTTTTATTACGTTTTTGATAAAATCATACTTTCCTTTAGATATGCCTCCGCAAGTAATTATAATATCATAATTATCTATAGCTTCAAAAAGATTTTTTTCTATAGATAATTTTTCATCTTCTAATATTCCAAGATAGGAAATATCTATATTGTTTTTAAAAACTTCTTTGAGCAGATTTGAAATAAGATAAAAATTAGTGTTATAAACAATTCCTTTTGAATAGGGAATGTAAGGCTCCTTTATTTCATTTCCACTTGTAAAAATCCCTATTTTTATTTTTTTAAAAACCTTAACTTTAAAATAACCTAAATGAGCTAAGAGGGCTACTTTCTGAAAATTAAGAAAAGTATTTTTTTTTAAAACTAAGCTTCCCTTTTTTAGTTCTTGTCCCTCAAAATTTATAAGTTCTCCTTCCTTTAAAGGTTTATTTATAGTTACAAAAGAGAAATTACTATCTACTAAAGTATCTTCTATTTTTATACAAGCATTTGCATTTTTTGGAACATAGGCCCCAGTCATTACAAAAACAGTTTCATTTTCTTTAAGCTCTATATTTTCAATATTTTCTGGAGGAATATCTTTTAAAATCTTAAAAGTTTTTGGAGGTTTATCTAGAAATTTTGTATTTATAGCAAAGCCATCTATGGCGCTTTTATTTCCATCTGGAATATTAAATTTTGAAAATATATCTTGAGCAAGTACTCTAAAAAGAGCCTCATTTAAAAATGTATATTCTGTTGAAAGCTTAAAATTTTCACCTTCCTTAAAAATAATTTGCAATGCATCTTTAAAAGGTAATTTTTTCATCGTTAATAACCTTTTCCAAAAGAGCAAATTGGATATACACAAATTTTACAATTAAAGCATAATCCTCCAATAGATTTTGCTGCAACTTCCTCTTTTGTTATTCTTTCTTTTAATAAAAATTTTGGAAGCCATATGTCAAAAGAAGTAACTTTATAGTATAAAGCTGCAGCTGGAATGCAAACTACAGGAGTGCCGTTAACATATCCAAAAGTAAGCATATTTCCTGGTTGAATAGGATTTCCTCTTATATAATTTTCTGGATTTAGCTCTCTTAAAGCAAGATAAGTTACATCGTCTGGATCTACAGAAGTTCCCCCAGTTAAAAGGACTAAATCATATTTTTTAGAAAATTCTTTTATTTTTTCTTTTATTTGCTCTTTGTCATCTGGCAAAATCACTTTTTCTACAATTTCTACTTTGTAATTTTTAAGTTTATTTTTTAATTTATCATAAAAAGCATCTTTTTTTCTTCCATAATATATTTCATTTCCGGTAATAATAAGTCCAGCTTTTTTCGGAGAAAAAGGAATAACTTTAAATAGACCCTCTTTTGGAAGTAGGTTTATAGCTTTTTCTACTTCTTTTTTTTTACAAGCTAGAGATATTATACGAACCGAAGCAAGTTTTTGACCTTTTTTCACAAAAGTGTAAGGAAATATTGCTGGACAAGAGGGCTCACCAACCATGTTAAATTTCTTTAATATTTCTATATCATATACAAAAATTCCATCTACTTTGGCATATATATTTATTTTTCCTTCACTTGGTTCTTTATCCCTATAGGTATTTTCTCCACTTAAAGCTTGAGATAGTAAAATGGCAGCTTCATTCTCATGAATTTCATCTTCTTCAAGTTTTAAAACATATATATAATCTTTTCCAAGAAGCTTTAATTTTTCTATGTCTTCTTTTTTTATAACATGACCTTTTTTAAAAACTCTTCCTTTAAAGTTTTTTTCTAAATCAACTTCAGTTATATCGTGGGGTAGTATACAACCAATAGCTTCTTCAACGGGAATTTTTATTTTTCTCATATTTCTTCTCCATGCATACAATAATTATCCTAAGTAAGCCTCTTTTACTCTTTCATCATTTAAAAGATCTTTTGCTTTTCCTTCAAGAACAATTTTTCCAGTTTCCATTACATAAGCATAATCTGATATTTTAAGAGCTTGGAAAGCATTTTGCTCAACAAGTAAAATAGTTTTTCCTTCTTCTCTAAGTTTTAAAATGATATCAAAAATTTGTTTAACAATTATAGGTGCAAGCCCTAAGGAAGGCTCGTCCATCATAATACAATCTGGTCTTGACATTAAAGCTCTACCAATAGCAAGCATTTGTTGTTCTCCACCAGATAAAGTTCCAGCCTTTTGATGTTTTCTTTCCTTTAATCTTGGGAAAAGGTAATATACAAACTCTAAATCTTTTTTTATTTCTTTATCATTTCTTAAATATGCTCCTAAAAGTAAATTTTCTAAAACTGTTAAATTAGGAAAAACATGTCTACCTTCAGGAACTAAAGTTAATCCTCGTGCTACAATTTCATGAGTTCCCTTTTTTGAGATATCTTCTCCGTTATATATAACTTTTCCTTTTTTTTGCTTAACTAAATTCATAATAGCTTTTAAAGTAGAAGTTTTTCCTGCTCCGTTAGCTCCTATAATAGTAATAATAGAACCTTTTGGAACTTTAAAAGAAACTCCCTTTACAGCATGAATAACTCCATAATATACATGCAAATTTTCTACGTTTAATAAAATTTCTTTTTCAGCCATTTAAATAGCCTCTCCCAAGTAAGCTTCTATAACTCTTTTGTTATTTTTAATTTCTTCTGGCTTTCCTAAAGCTATAAGTTCTCCGTGATCTAAAACAGCAATTGTTTCACACACTCCCATAACAAGTTTCATATCATGTTCAATTAAAATAATAGTTAAGTTAAATTCATCCCTAATTTTTCTTATAAATTCCATAAGCTCTGAGGTTTCTTGAGGATTCATACCTGCAGCGGGCTCGTCTAAAAGTAAAAGCTTAGGATTTGTAGCAAGTGCTCTTGCTATTTCTAATTTTCGTTGTTTTCCATAAGGTAAAGAAGAAGCTTTCCAATCCCAATAATCCTCAAGACCTACTATTTTTAAAAGCTCCAAAGCATACTCTTCAAGTTTTTCTTCAAATTTAAAAAATTTTGGAAGAGCAAGACCTGCTTCCCACCATTTATAAGGAAAAATATCCAAAAATTTAACAAAGAAAGGTCCCCACTTTTGAAGTTTTTTAAAGTGAAAAACGGTCATTATATTTTCTAAAACTGTTAGGTTTTTAAATAAACGAATATTTTGAAAGGTTCTTGAAATTCCTATCCAAACTCTTTCGTAAGCTTTTAAATCTGTTATATCATCTCCATCAAAAAAAACTTTTCCAGAAGTGGGTCTATACACTCCTGTAATGATGTTAAAAAGTGTGGTTTTTCCTGCTCCATTAGGACCAATAAGTCCAAAAATTTCCCCTTTTTTTACTTTAAAAGTTACATCTTTTAAAGCTATAAGACCTCCAAATTTAATCCAAATATGATCTAACTCTAATATATAATGTGGATCTAAAGGATCTACATATATTTTTTCCATTTAACTCACCTATAGACTTATTTTTTAGATTTATTTAATAGAAACTTCCTTATCTCCAAAAAGACCTTGAGGTCTAAATATCATAAGAGCTATTAGTAAAATAGCAAAAACTACCATTCTAAGACCAGGTATAGGAGGTATATTTATGTGTCCTATATGAATACCTTCTTCAAATACTCTTAAAATTTCAAACGCAAATGTAAATAAAACTGCAGCAATAGCTGAGCCTACTATGGAACCAAGACCACCGATTAAAATAATGATTAAAAGATTAAATGTTAAAAAGAAGGTAAATACCTGAGGAGAAATAGTAGTTAAATAGTGAGCAAAAAGAGCTCCTCCTATTCCAATAAAAAACCCGGATAAAGTAAACGCAAATAACTTCCAACGAAAAACATTTATTCCTGTGGCTTCGGCCGCTATTTCATCTTCTCTAATAGATTTTAAGATTCTTCCTACTTGAGAATTAGTTAAATGCCACAGGAAAAAAACACTAAATATTGCCCAACCAATTGCCCAAGCTAAGGTAGTATACTCTGGTATACCTTTTAATCCTAAAGCTCCATTAGTTAAAGAAACCAAGTTATTTGCTATAACATTTATTATTTCTCCAAATCCAAAAGTAATAATAGCAAGATAATCTCCTCTTACTCTAAAGGAAGGAATCCCAATTAAGAATGCCGAAAATGCTGCTGCAAGACCTCCAATCAAAGTTGCAATTAAGAAAGGAAGTTGTATTTTATCAAAGGGTTTCATAACAGGTTCTAAAATAAATACGTTTTCTTTAGTTTCCGGACTCATAGTTAAAAGTGCTGCAACATAAGCTCCAATTGCAGCGTAAGCGTTTGGATCTAAGGAAAATTGACCAGCAACTCCATTACTAAAATTATAACCTACTGCCATTATTACATATATAGCACTTAAAATAATAAGTCTTTGCCAAAATTCATTTACATGATTTCCTATAAATAAACTTATAATTCCAACAATAATAAAAGCTATAAGCCCAAAGTAACGATGTAAAAATTTATTATTAGGAAATTTTTTTTGAATTAACTTTCTTATTCTTAAATACCAGTTCATTTTTATACCTTTTCCTCTAGTTTTTCTCCAAAGAGTCCAGTAGGTTTAACAAGCAAGGTAAAGATTAAAATTAAAAATATAAGCGCATCTCTATATTGAGCTAAATCTGGTAAAAACCCAACAATAAATATCTCCAAAATTCCAATAATGAGACCTCCAACTACAGCTCCTATTACACTACCAATTCCACCGAAAACGGCAGCTACAAATGCTTTTACCCCAGGGATAATTCCCATATATGGGTCAATAGATGGAAATTGAATAGCCCACATGAATCCAGAGATTGCTGCAAGTGCCGAACCTAAAAAGAAAGTAAAGGATATTATTCTATCTACATTTACTCCCATAAGTTTTGTTGTTTCAAAATCCACAGAAATTGCACGCATTGCCATTCCAATTTTTGTTTTATACACAATATAAAAAAGAATGCTTACACATATTAATCCAATAATTATAGTAGCTATAGTTGCCATAGATATATAAACATTTCCTATACAAAATTCTTTATTAAAGATATCTGGAACTGGGAATGCTCTTGGAACTCCACCAAGAACAACAACAAAAAGAGATTCTAAAAAGAAGGATACGCCAACTGCAGTGATTAAATTAATAATTCTAGCAGCTCCTCTATCTCTTAAAGGTTTGTAGGCAATTCTATCTACCAAAACTCCTACAAATCCTGTTAAAATAGCAGATAATATTAAGGCAAGAGGCCAAGGAAGTTTAAGTTTAAGTAAAAGAAAGTAGGCTATAAAACAGCCTACCATCATAATATCGCCATGAGCAAAATTGATAAGACGAATAACTCCATAAACCATTGTATATCCAACTGCTATTAAGGCATATAAAGCTCCTAAAGAAATTCCATTTATTATCTCTTGAGCAATAAAGCTTAAATCCAATTTCTACCTCAGTATAAAAGTTTTATTGCATTCTACCAAGCATATTTGGATCAATACCATATTTTTGAGCTAGTTGTTGTAATCCTTGAGCTACAGTTTCTCTACCTTTTTCCAATGCTTTGTTAGCTGCATTTTTTATAGCTTCACAAAGTTTCTCTTTATTCTCTGGAGATAAAAGGCTGTCATCTGTAATTTCCACTTTAATAATATCTCCAGAACCTTTAGCTATAACTTTTACTCCATTTTCCTCTATTTCAAATTCCATATTTTCAAGTTCATTTTTTATTCTTTCAAGTTCTCTTTGAATCTCTTGAGCCATTTGAAAAAGTTGTTGAAAATTAAAACCTCCAAAACCCCCAAAGCCTCCAAATCCACCAAAACCTGGAAATCCTCCACCACCTTTATTTCCTTTAAAAAATCCAAACATTATTTTCCTCCTAGAATTAGTCGTTCATTTAAAAATTACTAAAATATTATAAAACAACTATCTCTTTTTTAAAGCCTCAAATTTTGAAACATCAGCAAAAGTCACTTTTCTCCCTAATATTTTGCTTAAATTTTTTAAATATTTTGGTAAAAACATTCTTTTTTGAGTAGGTGTCAAATAATCTATAAATAGGGTTCCATCTAAGTGATCATATTCGTGTTGAAGAGCTTTGGCTACTATACCTTCTGCTTCTATGGTAAATTTTTCTCCGTATGGGGTGTAAGCTTCAAGAACTACAAAAGAAGCTCTTTTTATTTTTTTATATACTCCCGGAACCGATAAACAACCTTCCTCGGAAACAATTTCTCCTTGTTTTTCAATAAATTTTGGATTTATAACTTTTAAATATTTTCCATCTTTTAAAAGATCTTTATCAAATTTTAAGTGTCCAATTTGCCTTTCTTTTAAAGCTTTCATATCAAGAACGAAAAAACGTTTAGTAAGACCTACTTGATTAGCCGCAAGTCCAAGTCCTCTTTTTTCCTTCATTACATTTATCATTTCATCTAAAAGTTTATCTAAGTTTTCCCCAAATTCACTTTGATTAACGTTTTTTGATATTTCTCTTAAAACTACATCTACTGGATAATATTTTAAACTTAGCATTTCTCCTCCGAGTAGAATTTTTTGTTATTATTTTAAACGATTTAATAAAGGAAAATGCATAAAATTTATAAAAATGTATTTTAAGGTTTATCATATAATATCAATTTTTCAATAATATGAAAATAATTAATAGCTATGATTTTGCGTTGGGTTACTTTTAAAAATTTTTAAAAAATAAAATAAAATAAATATTAAACTTAAACTCTTGTAAACTTTTATAAAATATAAGATAATACCTAACAATAATTGATCTTAACTAAAAGGAGAAAATTCATGTTATCCTTAAAAGAGTTAGATATATTTTTAAATCTTTGTAAAGAACCTCATGTAACAAAACTTGCAAGAAAACTTGGAATTAGTCAATCTACCATTTCTTTAAGTATAAAATCTTTAGAAAAAAAACTTGGAGAGAAACTTTTTGACAGAATAGGAAAAAAATTAATTTTAAATGAAAGAGGTAGAATATTTAAAGTATTTGTCGAGGATGCTGTTTTAAAGCTTAAAGATGCAGAAAACATTTTTAAGCAAAATAGACTTTCTGGATATATAAAAATAGGATCTTCTAAGTCTTTTTCTTTTTTTCTACTTCCCAAAGTAATTTGCGATTTTAAAAATAAGTACCCAAATGTTTATATAGAAAAATTTACGGATAACACCAAAAATATTCTTGAAAAAGTAAAAGAAGGTGACTTAGATCTAGGTTTTGTAGAAGATGAAATAGAAGATAAGGAAATTATTAAAGAATTTCTTTGTAAAGATGAGCTTATAGTAGTTAGTAGTAATCCAAAAATGAAGGATAAAGTTTTTACTATAAAGGAGCTTTTAAATAAAAAATGGGTGTTAAGAGAAAAAGGTTCCGGAACTCGTCATATTTTTGAAAATGCTCTTGGAGATTTAGCAAATAAACTTAATGTATTTTTTATCTGTTCTAACATAGAAGAAATAAAACAAATTTTAAAGTATGATAAAGAAACTTTAAGTGTAGTATCTAAAAAAGTTGTGGAAGATGAAATAAAGCAAGGTATATTTTTCCCGGTACATGTAAAAGATTTAAAAATATATAGAAATTTATATCTTATATATCATAAAGAAAAATATATATCTATTATTTTACAAAAATTTTTAGAATTTGTTAGAAAATTTTTCAAAAAAGATTTTTAT
The DNA here is from genome assembly GCA_027002265.1 of Aquificota bacterium. Lineage (GTDB taxonomy): Bacteria > Aquificota > Aquificia > Desulfurobacteriales > DQVG01 > DQVG01. The sequence goes on from JAMOTM010000065.1 coordinate 8,261, forward strand.
CTTTAAAATCTTTTAGATCATATATTAAAGCTGTTTCATCACAATTTGGAAATTTTGGGCAATAAAGACAATCTTTCCAAATTTTTTGAGGCAGAGTTTCTTTATCTACTACTTTAAAACCAAGCTTTTTAAAAAACTCTACCTGATAAGTTAAAGTAAATATTTTTTTTAAACCAAGTTCCTTTGCTTCTTTTATACAAACTTTTACAAGTTTTGTTCCCAGTCCCATTTTATGATAATTTTCTCTTACAGCTAAGGATCGTATTTCTCCTAAATCTTCTCCAAAGATACAAAGAGCGCAAGTTGCAATAATCTTTTTATCTTTTTCGATTACAAAAAAATCCCTTATATGCTCATAAATAGATTGTAAACTTCTTGGAAGCATAATCCCTTTTTTTGCAAATTCATTTATAAGGTGATAAATTTCCTTAGCATCTTTTACTTTGGCTTTCCTTAAAGTAATATTTTCCAATCTCTATACCTCTAGCATGTTTAAAGGTAAATTGAATTGCTCTCGCGTTTCTAAATTTTTTATAGTTATAAAGTTTTTTTCTACTTCTTCTTCTCCAATTACAATAGCATAAGCAAAATTTTTCTTATCTGCTAAATTGAAAAGCTTTTTTATTTTTCCAAGTTTATTAGGGAGTTCTATTCTATTTCTTACTTCTATCATAAAATTTCTTAATTTCTCATTTTCCATTAAATTTTTAACAAATAAAAACTTTTTGGTATCTATTTCTTCCTCTATTTTCTCTAAAATATTTGTTGCTTCACTTAATAGTTTAAATACTTTTAAGGCAAAAGGAATATATTTTTCTTCAAAAGGTAAAATAATAACGCCTTCCCTTTTATCCTCCAGTAAATTTAAGATGCATAAAGCTACTCTATCTACACCCATAGCAAAGCCAAGAGCCGGTATATCGGGACCTCCTAGCTCTTTTATTAAATTATCATATCTACCTCCAGCTAAAACCGTGTTTTGAGCTCCAAGAGAATTTACTTTAAATTCAAAAACAGTTTTTGTATAGTAGTCTAAACCTCTCACGAGGAAAGGATCTACTTTATAAGGAATTTTTAAAATATCTAATATTTCCTTTAATTTTTCAAAGTGATCTTTACATTCTTCACATAGAAAATCTAAAATATTTGGAGCTTCTTCTACAATATCTCTGCAAGTTGGATTTTTACAGTCTAAAACCCTTAGAGGGTTTCTTTCTAATCTCTTTTGACAGTCTGAACAAAGCTTTTCTTTTTTAGAAAATAAGTAATCTATAAGATAAGCTTTATATCTTGGACGACATTTTTCACAACCAATATTATTTATATAAAGCTCTGCATTTACTCTAAGCTCTTTTAAAATCCAGGAAGCTAAATATATTAGCTCTCCATCTGCGGTTGGCAGAGGAGCATTAAAATATTCACATCCAGCTTGATAAAATTGTCTTCTTCTTCCAGCTTGAGGATTTTCATATCTAAACATTTCTCCAAAGTAGGACCATTTCGTGTAGCTTTCAGATAAAAATACCTGGTTTTCTATATAAGCTCTTACAGCTCCTGCAGTTCCTTCTGGTCTTAAAGCTACTTTTCTTTTTCCTTTATCTTCAAAAGTATACATTTCTTTTTCTACAATATCCGTAGTATCCCCCACACTTCTTACAAAAAGTTCTTCTCTTTCTAAAATCGGCAAAAATACTCTTTCATATCCAAAAAGTTTCGTTAACTTAAAAAAAGTTTCTTCTATTAAAGAAAAAGCTTTTGCCTCTTTTCCCAAAATATCATAAATTCCTTTTACTTTTGTTATTTTTGAGCTCATTTTTATCCCTCTTTATTTTTAAAAAATTTTTCTTCTACAAAATAACAAATATAATGCCCTATTGTAATATGAGCTTCCTGAATATGACAGGTTAGATTTGCAGGAACTATTATAGAAATATCTACTAAATTTTTAAGTTTTCCACCATCTTTTCCTAAAAGTCCTATAGTTTTTATATTTTTTTTCCTAGCAGTTTTTACAGCTTCAATGATATTTTTAGAGTTTCCAGAAGTAGAAATTCCAATTAAAACATCTCCCTCTTCTCCTAAAGCTTCAAGTTCTCTTGAAAAAACATACTCGTAACCATAATCATTACTCACAGCTGTCATATGACTAGGATTTGCACCAAGAACAATGGCTTTTAAAGGTTTTCTGTCAAAAAGAAATCTTCCTGTAAATTCTGCAGCAATATGACAAGCATCTGAAAAACTTCCCCCATTTCCGCATAAATATAAAGTTTTATTATTTCTTAAAGCTTCTAA
>JAMOTM010000066.1 GCA_027002265.1 Aquificota bacterium
TTAGAGGGCTTAGCTACTTTTCCATTTATTTTTATATATCCCCTTTTACAAAACTCTTTTACAGTTTCCCTCTGCTTTATAATTCGAGCTAATTTTAAAAATTTATCTATTCTCAAGATTTACCTCTTTAAGATATTTTTGTAATAAAGATAAAGTTCAAAGTGTTCCTTTTTTAAAAAATCCAAAATTATTTTTGAGTGATCAAAAACTATCTTTTCTAAAGGTAGATTATCTAAAGAGAAAACTAAAGCTTTTTTGGCATCGTCTTTACCTTGAGGTTCTCCTCTTGCTAAGCATTTAAAAACGACACTTACAGTGTGAAAACGAGGGTCTCTATTTGGATCTGAGTATACCCCTAAAAGATAATCTATAATAACATCTAAATTAGTTTCTTCTTTTGCTTCTCTTATTACAGCTTCTTCTACAGTTTCCCCAATTTCTACAAAGCCGCCTGGAAGTGCGTAGCCTAAAGGCGGATATTTTCTTTCTATTAAAACTAAACCTTTTTCTTTTCCTTTTTCATCTTGAAGGATAATTAAAGCATCTACCGTTAGATAAGGAGTTTTTAATTTATCTTTCCAACTCATGTTTTACCTCTTTTAAATTATTAATTAGGTTTAAAAAGGCCTTTCCCCTATGAGATATTTTATTTTTCTCTTCTAAAGAGATCTCAGCAAAAGTTTTTTGGAAATCCTCATAGAAAAATATAGGATCGTATCCAAAACCTCTTTCCCCTCTTTCCTCAAAATAAATTCTTCCTTCTACTTTTCCACGCGAAAAAATAAAAAAGTTTTCATTTCTATAAAGACATAAATAAGATACAAAAGCTGCTTTAATTTTTAACTTTTTAAGATCCTCTTTATATTTACTTTCTAAGAGTTTTAAAAGAACTTTTATATTTCTTTTATCTTTATCCATGTTTTCTATAGAAGAAAGAAAATTTATAAATTCTTTTTCATTTAAGGAAAACTTTCCTAAAAATAGACTTAAATTTTCCTTTACAAATTCAAAAAAGCGTGAAGAATAAATTCCAGGTAAGTAATAAGACGACATTTTAAACTCAGGAATATAAACTTCTAAGCCTGAGTCATCGCTTAATATGCTTTTTTTTAAAATTTCAAAGTAAGCCTTTGCTTTTAAATAAGCATTTTCTAAAAAGGAATTACCCTCTTCTCTTGCATCTTTTATATTTTCTGGTAAAGGAAAAATTTTTAAATTTATTTCCTTTAAATTTTCCAAAAGCTTTAAAAATTCTTTTAGCTTTCCTTTATTTTTAGTTCCCAAAATTACTTCCATTTTTTCTTCCCTTTTTAAATTTAATATTTAAACTTTTAGCCAAGAAGCTTTATAAAAATTTTCTACCTCTTTTGTATAAAAGTTATTTTCCGTATAAACAATTAAAGGCGGTAAAATATCAAAAGCATCTTTAGAATTTTTCTTCAATATTAAGAAAGATATTTTTGAGTTTTTTGTTATTTTTGGGTAGACCGGTCTTAAAATTTTTGGCATTAAATTAAGTTCAAAGCTCAATTTAAAAACTTTGGTAAGTCTTTTAGTATGAATCATTAAAAAGTAATTTCCTTTATCTTTTAAAAGATATCTTCCAGCATATAAAAAATCCTTTAAATTTGCTTTTTCTTCACAAAAAGCTATTTTCTTTTTTTCAAGTTTTGGTTTATTTTCTAGATTTTCTTCCCAGAAGGGAGGATTACAAATTACAGCATCAAAAAAACCAGTCTTAAAGTGTTTTTTTATATTTTTTACATCTTCTACAAAGAAATTTATATCTACTTTATTAATTTTTGCACTTTTTTTTGCAAGCTCTACCAAATCTTCCTGAATATCAAAGGCCCATACCTTTAAATTTGGAAATCTTTTTTTTAATAAAATGGATATTAAACCTACTCCGCAGCCTATCTCTATAACTTTTTCGTAACCTTTAAGAAACTGACTTATAAAGTTAAAAAACAAAAAACTATCTGTACAAAACTTAAATGCCGTATTATCTTGATATAGTTTTATTCTTCCATCTAGAAAATTGGATAAAACTATATTACTTTTCTCCATTTTGCTGTTCTTTTTCTAACTCTTTTTCCGCAACCGCTTTTCTTATAACTAAAACTGGACAGGGTGCCTTATTTATTACTGCTCTTGTAGTAGAACCAATTTCTTTTAAAAATCCCATAATACCTTTTTTAGCTCTATATGGCATAACAATTAAAGAAATTTCCTTTTCCTTTGCAAAGTTAACAATCTCTTCAGCTGGATCTCCCATAATAACAACTATTTGAGTATCTAAACCACTTTTTTTTATTTCCTCTTCTACATCTTTTAATTTTTGGATAATTGCTTCTAAAAATTCTCTTTCAAGTTCAGGAAATTCCGCAAATAATGGAACTAAATCTACAGAAGGTGGAAAGGAAAAGTCTGAAAAATAAGGTACAGATACTTCCAAAGGATTAACTACATGTAAAATATAAACTTTTTCAGCTCCAGCTTCTTTTAATCTTTTTATATAGCACAAACATTTTTCTGCAGCTTCGGAAAAATCTGTTGGATATAAAATGTCTTTAAAAAGTGGCATAATTTATCCTCCAGTATTTTCATTATTTTCTTTTTCTATTTTAGCTAAAATTTGTAAAACTTGTCGATTTGTAAGAACCCTCCTTGCCCCTAAATATCTTCTTTTAAAATAAGGATGATTTAAAGAAGATATTGAAAGACCTTTGTAAAAAGATGAAAAATGAATAAATTTTCCATTTCCTATATATATACCCACATGAGAAGCGTAGGGAGCATAAGTTCTAAAAAATACTAAATCTCCTATTTTTAAATCTTCCTTTTTTACTGGAATACCTACCTTAAACTGCAAACGTGCTGTTCTGGGAAGCTCAATTCCAAATTTTTTATAAACATATTGAACAAAAGAGGAGCAGTCCAGACCTTTTTTGGGATTAGAACCACCAAAAATATAAGGCGTATTTTTTAGGTCATCTATAGCTTGAGCTAAAACCTTTAAAAAACTACCTTGATATTTTGGATTATTTAAAATAGCTAAGGTCCATTTTTCTACTTCTTTTGTTAAAAGAGGACTTTTAATATATTCACTTAGATATGCATCCTCTTGAAGATAAGAGTTTACTAACTCCTGAAGCTCGGTGCTTTCCACGGGTACTGTTTTTGAAGCTTTATAAACTATATTTTCAAAAACGTATTCTTTTTCCTGAGCTAAATTTTCCAAAGTTTCTATAGTATATATACTTCTTTTTGGTTTTAAAAGATATCTTTTTTTTCTTTTTCGAGTGGGAATATATATTTTTTCCCCTTTGATAAGATAGTACCCTTTTCTTCTTTTTATTTTAGGATTGTATTTTAAAAGTATCTTTATGGGAACATGAAATTTTTTTGCTATTTTCCATAAGCTATCTCCACTTTTTACAATATAAGTTTTTGCAAAAGCTAAGTTAAAAATTATAAAAAAAGAAATTAAAAATTTAAAAAAACCCTTTAAAATATATCTAAAACTTTTATAAAAAAATATCATTTTCTCACCATGCATATAAAATTTGAGTTTGCCAAGGAAGCCTACTTTCTACATATTTTTGTACATACTTTCCAGCTAAACTTACACTATCTTTTAATTTAAAACCTTTCATTAAAAGACAAGTTAAAGCCGAAGAGTACGTGCAGCCTGTTCCTCTAACTTCAAAAGGAAATTTTCTATATTTAAAAGTATAAAATTTATCTTCCTGTAGGTCAAACAAGATATCATAAACAAAATTTTTACCTTTTATTCCTTTAACTACAGTATTTACTTCAAAGTAATAAGAAAAATTTTTTATAGCATCTTTTAGATTTTTTATTTTTCCAAATAAAGAGGTATATATGTCTATAAACTCTTGATAATTTGGAGTAACGACATCTGAAAGGAAAAACAAAGGTTTTAAAACTTTTATATTTTTTACAAAAGAAATTCCTTTGGTAGGTTTTAATACGGGATCAAAAACTATTACTCCCCCAAAATTTTTCAAGATACTTAAAAAACTTTCATTAAGCTTTAAAGAACGATGGGGAAGACCAAACTTTATGCCATAAATAGGAAAATCTTCCAATAGTTTTTCAAGCTGCTTTAAAATAAATCTGGGAGGTTGAAAATAGACAGAAAAAACACCTTTACTATTTTGAACTGTGTTTGCCGTAATTATACCTTGTCCAAAATATTTAAAATCTCTAAAAGTTATAACATCTCTTAATATGCCGGCTCCCCCGGAAGGGTCAAAGCCGGCTATACTTAAAGCTACTTCCCACATTTTTCTAATTCTTTTTTCTTGAGTTCTACTAAAATGGATGTATTTTTTGCAACATTTACAAGTGCTACAGCTAATTCTACACTAATTCTTGAAAAAATAATAGATAAAGGTAAATATATTAAAGCCGCTACAGCATATATTCCCCCTTGGGCTACAAGGGAAATAGCATATAAAATATTAAAAAATACTAGTATTATAAATACAATGGGAGCAATTTTTGGAATTACATATTTAGAAAAATCTACTTCCCATAATGCACTTAAACTTTCGTATTTACTCTCTAAGTTTCTTAAGTCTTCTTTATTTTCCATTTTTATCCTCCTTAAAATATTTTTTTATATTTTTTAATATATTTTCTTAATAATCTTTTTCAACTTATTTTGTAAAGTCTATAGTCCTTTTAAATAACTTTTATTTATAGCATGCCAAATAAGCCTGCTTCGAGGATTTAAAATATCTTTAACAGAATAGAATCCAAAAATAGAATGTTTTTCTTAACAAAAAATTTCTTTAAAGATTTTCACTAAGCTATTTAATATTTTTTCCTCTTTTTTCTCAAGTTTTAAAACTGGAGCTAATATTTGCAAAAGATGCTTCAACGTGCACAGAAAATAATTTATCTACTGCATCTATATTTTCTAGTGTTGAGTTTATGAAATTCTTTACATATTTTTATGTTATCTCTTTTCGTGGTAGAATCTACCTCAAATATTATTTCTATAAAATTTTCAAAGTTTCCTGCGCTTATTTAAAATCTATTTAAAAAAAGGACGTATTTTATTTAATTTAGCCTATTTTTATTATTTCTTTAAGTTTTCTTTTTTGAAAACTTAAATTTGAATTGAAAAATACTTAAAAAGTTTTATAAATTTAGGCACTGTCCAATACTTATTATGTTATTTACATACTAAAAACTTTTTGTTTTATAATTTAAAATGAAATCTAAATTTAACTTTTTACCTTTTGAAAATTAAATCCTTTAGGAGGAAATTATTATGAAACCTATGAGATTCTATACTGCAAAAACTATGCAAGAAGCTGACAAATTTACTATAAATACTTTAGGCGTTCCTTCTTTATCTTTGATGGAAAATGCATCTTCTTTATTTACACAAACTTTAATAGAACTTGAAGGTGGTATAAAAGAACTTGAAAATAAGAAAATTTTAGTTTTAGCCGGAAAAGGAAATAACGGTGGAGATGCCTTAGCAGTTGCTCGTCGACTTTTAAATTATTTAGAAAGAGAAAATATTTTTATTTTTGTTTTTGGAAAAGATGAAGAATTTAAAGAAGATGCAAAACGCCAACTTCAAATTCTGAGAAATTTGGGAGCTTTAATTTTTAATATAAAGGAAGTTTCCCTTGAAAAATTTGAAGGATATTTAAATCAAATAGATATATTAGTTGATGGTATTTTTGGTACAGGACTTGAAAGACCTGTAGAAGGTTTTTATAAGGAAGTTATAAAAGCTGTAAATAGAAAAAAAGAAGAAAAAAAGTTTAGAGTTTATAGTGTAGATCTACCAAGTGGTCTTAATGCAAGTTTACCTTTCCCTATAGGAGAAGCTATAAAAGCCGATGTAAGTGTTACTTTTGCTGGTCCAAAAGTTGCCCATTTATTTCCAGAAACAATAAAGTATACGGGGAAAACCTATGTAGGAGATATATCCATTCCAAATTCTATGGATTTTGAAGAGTTTACAGCTACATATCTTTTAGAAAGACCTTTTATAAAAAGTATATATCCTAAGCTTGAAAATCCTACTCACAAATATAAACAGGGTTATTTAGGTATTTTAGGAGGAAGCATCGGAAAAACCGGAGCTGTATGCCTTAGTGCTCTTGCAAGTTTAAGAGTAGGCCTTGGACTTTCTACTGTTATTGTTCCAAAATCTTTAAATGATATTTTTGAAATAAAACTTACAGAAGAAATGTCTATTCCGCTTGAAGACAAAGGACTTTCACACTTTGGCCCTTACTCTTATGAGGATTTTGAAAAAAAAGTTTTAAATTCCAAAATAGACGCCTTAGTTTTAGGCCCTGGAATGGGAGTGACTCCTCAAACTCAAGCTTTTGTAAAAAAACTTTTAGAAGTGTGGGAAAAACCTATTTTAATTGATGCAGATGGCTTAAATAATTTAGCCTTTTATCCAGAAATTATAAAAACAAGAAAAATACCAGCTATTTTAACTCCCCATTTTGGAGAATTTGTAAGATTAGCTAAAAAATTCTTAGAAGAATACTATGGAGATATTAGTTTAGAAGAAATTCAAAAAAATATTTTGGAAATAGGATCTAACTTTGCCGAGGAGTATAACTCTATTTTAGTTTTAAAAGGTGAAAGAACTTTAATATTTACTCCTCAAAGAGAAATATTTATTAATGTAGATACAGAACCCTTTTTACCATTACTACGAAAATTAAGCTTTTTAGGAAATCCAGGTATGGCTACAGCTGGAACCGGAGATGTTTTAGCCGGCATTATTGGAGGATATCTAGCTCGTTTAGCAAAGCAAGAAAAGGATCCTAGCTTAAAAGCGGCCCTTATAGGAGTATATATCCATGGACTAGCCGGAGATTTAGCGGCTTTAGATTTAGGAGAGGAAAGTTTAAAGGCTTCTAATATTATTGATTATATAAGTAAAGCTATAAAAACTATAAAAAATTGTGAAAGATGTTATTAGTTTAAAAACCTGATAAAATATGCCCTAAAAATTTTTTGGAGGAGAAAAAGTTGGCCCTTATAGTTCAAAAATTTGGGGGAACATCTGTCGGAAATATAGAAAGAATTAAACATGTTGCAAATATTATTAAGGAAACAAAAGAAAAAGGACATGATGTAGTAGTAATTGTTTCTGCTATGGCTGGAGAGACAGATAGACTCATAGATCTTGTAAAGTCTGTATGTACAGAACCTAATGAAAGAGATATGGATTTTGTAGTTTCAACTGGGGAAATGGTTTCGGCAGGTTTGCTTTCTAATGCTTTAAATTGTATGGGAGTACCTGCTATATCTTTAACTGGATGGCAAGCTGGAATAAAAACAGATAGAGCTTTTACAAAGGCAAGAATTTTAGATATTGATACTTCAAGAATTAAAAAACACTTAAATGAAGGAAAAGTTGTAATCGTTACCGGATTTCAAGGATTAACTGAAGAAGGAGAAATTACAACTTTGGGAAGAGGTGGTTCAGATACCTCTGCTGTAGCAATTGCAGTTGCTTTAAATGCAGATAGATGTGATATTTTTACGGACGTAGATGGGGTATATACTGCGGACCCTAGAGTAGTTCCAGAGGCAAGAAAAATTCCTGTAATTTCTTATGAAGAAATGCTTGAACTTGCAGGAGCAGGTTCAAAAGTTTTACAAATAAGAAGTGTAGAGTTTGCCATGAAATACAATATGCCTTTAAGAGTTCGCTCAACCTTTAAACCTCATGATGAGGGAACGCTTGTGAAGGAGGAAGACGATACCATGGAAAAAGTTTTAGTTAGAGGTATAGCTCACAATAAAAATGAATCCCGTCTTACAGTAGTTAAAGTTCCAGATAGACCTGGAATTGCTGCAAAGCTTTTTGAAGAGCTTGGGAACAACAATATAAGTGTAGACATGATTGTTCAAAATGTAGCTACAGACGGATATACAGATATTTCCTTTACAGTAGAAAAAAATGATGCAGATAAAGCTGAAAAAATTGCAAGAAAAGTAGCTCAAGAAATTGGAGCAAAAGATGTTATTCGTGATGACAAAATTGCAAAAATATCGGTAGTTGGTGTAGGAATGCGCTCTCATGCTGGAGTTGCAAGCAAAGTATTTAAAACTCTTGCTCAATATGGAATTAATATATATATGATATCTACCTCCGAAATAAAAATTTCCGTTGTAATAGATGAAAAATTTACGGAGCTAGCAGTTAGAGTTCTTCATGAAGCTTTTGAGCTTGATAAGCAAGGAATTTAGTTTATATATTTAGAAATTAAAAATCAGGTGAGGAAATGAGCAAAGTATATATATATGATACAAGTCTAAGAGATGGAGCTCAAGCTAAAGGAATTTCTTTTTCCTTAGAAGATAAAATAAAAATAACTAAAGCTTTAGATGATCTTGGAATTCACTACATAGAAGGTGGATGGCCGGGTTCTAATCCTAAAGATTTAAATTATTTTAAGAAAGTAAAAAGCTTAAATTTAAGAAATGCCAAAATTGTTGCCTTTTCTTCCACAAAAAGACCTTATATAAAAATAGAGGAAGATAAAAATATTCAAACGCTTTTAGAAGCAGAAACAGAAGCTATTACTATCTTTGGAAAATCTTGGGACTTACATGTAAAAGAAGCTTTAAAAGTTCCTTTAGAAGAAAATTTAGAAATGATTTTTCAAACTATATCTTATTTAAAGAAACATGTAAATGAAGTATTTTTTGATGCAGAGCATTTTTTCGATGGTTATAAGGAAAATAAAGAGTATGCATTAAAGGTTTTAGAAACCGCTTTCGAGGCAGGAGCAGATTGTTTAGTTTTGGCAGATACTAATGGAGGAACTCTTTGGTATGAATTTGAAGAAATTATTAAAGAGGTTTTAGAGCATTTTAAGAAAAAAAATTTAAAAGCAAATTTTGGGGTACATTGTCATAATGATAGTGATATGGCAACTGTTAATTCTTTAATTGCAGTTAAACATGGTTTTATTCAAGTTCAAGGAACTATAAATGGAATTGGGGAAAGATGTGGAAATGCAAACTTGTGTTCTATTATTCCTAATTTAGTTTTAAAAATGGGTATAGAGGCTATACCCAAAGAAAATTTGAAAAAACTTTATTATGTTTCGCGTTTAGTATCTGAACTTTCAAATCAACCCCATCCTCCAAATCTACCTTATGTAGGAGATAGAGCTTTTGCTCATAAAGCTGGAGTTCATGTATCTGCTATTCTTAAAAATCCAAGAACCTATGAACATATAGATCCTAGTTTAGTTGGAAATAAGCGTCAAATTACTGTCTCTGAGCTTTCTGGAAAAAGTAATATTATTAATAAAGCAAAAGAATTTGGAATAGAGCTTTCAAAAAATGATAAAAAAGTAAAAGATATTTTAGAAAAAATTAAAAATTTGGAATTTTACGGCTATCAATTTGAGGGAGCAGAGGCTAGCTTTGAGCTTCTTTTAAAAAATGAGCTTGGAATTTTAAATAAATTTTTTGAACTTGAAGGCTTTAGAGTAATTACTGAAAAAAGAAATGAAAACGAAGAAAGTTACTCGGAAGCTACCGTGAAAATAAAAGTTGGAGATGAATTTGAACATACTGCGGCCGAAGGAAAAGGACCTGTGGAAGCTTTAGATAAGGCATTGAGAAAGGCATTAGAAAAGTTTTTCCCATATATAAAAGAAGTAAAGCTAAAAGACTATAAAGTTAGAATTTTAAATGAACACCTTGGAACCAAAGCTTATCCAAGAGTACTTATAACTTCTTCAGATGGAAAGGAAACTTGGGGAACAGTTGGAGTTTCTCCAAATATAATAGAAGCTTCTTGGATTGCTCTTGCAGACAGCTTTAGGTATAAAATCTTAAAGGAAGAGGAAAAGAAAAAAAATAAAGCTTAAATTTTTAGGAGGCTTTTTTTATGAAACTTGTTATTTATGCCACTTTATGCGATCCAAATTGTGAAGAAAACCTTAAATATTTAAAGACTATATTAAAATATGCAGATATTTTAGAACTTGGAATTCCATTTTCAGATCCCTTAGCTGACGGGCCTACCATACAAAAGGCACATGTAAGAGCCTTGAAAGCAGGGGGCTCTTTGAAAAAATCTTTTAAGGTTGTAAAAATCTTAAAGGAAGAATTTAAAAATAAAGATATATATGTTATGACTTACTATAATCCGGTTTTTAAATATGGAGAAGAAAATTTCTTAAAAGATTTAAAAGAAGCTAATGGAAAAGGTTTTATAATCCCAGATTTACCAGCTGAAGAGGGAGAAAACATTTCAAAAAATGCAAAAGCTTTAAACTTAGATCCTGTATTCTTGGCAGCTCCAACTTCAGATGAAAAAAGAATTAAACTTATTTCTAAAGTAAGTGGAGATAATATCTACTATGTGTCTTTAACTGGAATTACAGGAGCACGAGATAAGCTTGACTTTGAAAATATAAAAAAACATTATTTAAAAGTTAAGGAAATTTCAAAAAAACATGTTTGGATAGGTTTTGGAATTTCAAAAAAAGAGCATGTTCAAGCTTTAAGCTTTGCGGATGCTATTGTGATTGGAAGTAAAGTAGTTTCCTTCATAGAGAAAAATGATTTAAAAGGTTTGGAAAAGTTTTTAAAGGAAATTAGAAGCGAGGTTGAAAAGATAAATGCTACATCATGTTAAAGGTAAAATTGTAGGGGTTGATGAAGGTTTACTTGTAATTGATATTCCCTTTATAGGATTTGAAATAAATGTTCCAAGTAGATATTTCAAAACTTTAAAAATTGGGGATGAAGTTTTTTTATATTTATATTTACATCTTTCTGAAAATAAAATGGAACTTTATGGATTTTTAACAAAAAAAGAAAAAGAAATTTTTCATAGACTTTTAAAAATTCCAAAGCTTGGACCTAAGCTTGCTCTAGCAATTTTATCTACATATACCCCAGAGGAAATCATAGAAATTATAGAACATGCTCAGATAGAAAAGCTTGTAAAAGTTCCCGGAATAGGTAGAAAAACTGCAGAAAGAATAATTTTTGAGCTAAAAAATGGTCTTTTACAGGAAAACCCTTTGATAAAAGAAGTTAAAAGACGTCTCATTTTACTTGGATATCCCGAAGAGCTTATAGAAAAAATAATTCCTATTCTTCGTCAAAAGCTATCTTTAGAAACTACAGTTGAAGAAGCTTTAAGAGAAGCTATTATGCTTATTGTAAACTACGGAGACGGAATTTAATTTTTTCTTGACATATAGCTAGGAAAAAATATATACTTAATATTTATTTTATCATTTAAATTTAATTTCTAAATTTGCTTTTAAAGTCTATTTAAAGTATTAGATATTAAGCAAAGCGCAAATAAGATTTAGGTAATATCAAGGCTTTAATACATAAAATTTGAGATTAAAAAAGGAGGATAATAATTGTTTGAAATACCACCCTTTGGAAGACCACCAAGAAGATGTGCTTTTTGTGGAAGAACAGAATTTGAGGTTGGAGCTTTAATTTCTTCTCCAAAAGGAGATGTTTATATATGCACTGATTGTGTAAAAAAGGCTTACCAAAAGTTACCCTTACTTAAATCCTCAAATACAAATAGAAACTTTTTACCATTTACCTTAGAGACCTTACCAAAGCCAAAGGAAATAAAAGCGTTCTTAGATCAGTATGTAATTGGTCAGGAGGAAGCAAAAAAGACTTTATCTGTTGCAGTTTATAATCACTATAAAAGAATTTTATCTAAATTGGAGGGAAAGCAAAAGGAAGATGATGTAGAACTTGAGAAAAGTAATATTTTACTTATAGGGCCTACTGGAAGTGGAAAAACACTTCTTGCAAGAAGTTTAGCAAAATTTTTACATGTTCCTTTTGCAATTGCAGATGCTACTACTTTAACTGAAGCCGGTTATGTTGGAGAAGATGTAGAAAATGTTCTTCTTAGACTTATTCAAGCTGCAGATGGGGATGTAGAAGCTGCTCAAATAGGAATAGTGTATATTGATGAGATAGATAAAAAGACAAGAAAAAGTGAAAATCCTTCTATTACCAGAGATGTTTCTGGAGAAGGAGTTCAGCAGGCACTTTTAAAAATTATAGAAGGAACTATCGCAAATGTACCTCCTCAAGGAGGAAGAAAGCATCCTCATCAACAGTTTATTCAAATAGATACAAGTGATATTTTGTTTATATGTGGTGGAGCTTTCGTAGGTCTTGAAAATATTATAAAAAAGCGTCTTGGAAAAAGTACTATAGGTTTTGGAGCTGAGGTAAAGAAAATAAAAGATGAAGATATCTTAAAATATGTAGAACCTGAAGATCTTGTAAAATATGGACTTATACCAGAGCTTGTTGGTAGGCTTCCTATTATAACAACCCTGCAAGCTCTAAAGGAAGATGATTTAGTAAGAGTATTGGTAGAACCAAAAAATGCTCTTGTAAAGCAATACAAAAAACTTTTTGAAATGGATGGAGTCGAGCTAGAATTTGAAGAAGATGCTTTAAGAGAAATTGCAAAGGAAGCTATGAGAAGAAAGACTGGAGCTAGAGGCTTAAGAGCAATTTTAGAAAAAATTATGAAAGATATTATGTTTGAAATTCCTGATAAAGCTAAAGATATTGAAAAGGTAATAATAACCAAAGAAACTATAAAAACCGGAAAACCTAAAATTATAGGAAGTAAAAAAGTAAAAGAAGAAATTGAAAATAAATAAAAGGGGGTCTATATGTTTTTAGGTGGAAATTGGAAAATGAATTTAACCCCAAAGGAAAGTGAACTTCTTGCAAAAGAGATTTTGGATTTATTTGAAGAATCTTTAAAGGAAAGAGAAGATATAAAAGTTTGCGTATTTCCAGAATTTACGGCTTTAGAAAGAGTTTCAAAAGTTTTAAATACATCAGATATATATTTAGGTGCTCAAAATGTAGCTTATGAAGATAAAGGAGCTTTTACTGGAGAGGTTTCCCCAAACTCTTTAATAGAACTTGGAGTTGAGTATGTAATTATAGGGCACTCTGAAAGAAGGCATATTTTTAAAGAGGATAATGAGCTTTTAAATAAAAGACTTTTAAAAGCTTTAGATAAAAATTTAAAAGTAGTTTATTGTGTTGGGGAAACTTTAGAAGAAAGAGAAAGCGGGAAAACTTTTGAGGTTATAGAAACTCAACTTAAAGAAGGTCTTAAAAATGCAAATATAAATAAAGATAATTTAATAATTGCATATGAACCGGTATGGGCTATAGGAACTGGAAAAGCAGCTACACCTGAGATGGCAAATGAAGTTCACAAGTTTATAAAAGATTTTTTAGGTAATGACTTTTTAGTAATTTATGGTGGAAGTGTAAAACCAAATAATGCAAAAAGTCTAATAGAACAAAAGTTTATAGATGGTTTTTTAGTAGGAGGAGCTTCTTTAAAAGCTAAAGATTTTTTTGAAATATATAACGCAATGAGGGAAAAGTAATTATGATAGATATAGCCGTTATACCCGTAGCTGGATTTGGAACAAGATTTTTACCTTTAACAAAATCTCAACCTAAGGAAATGATAGGTATTGTAGATAAACCTGTTATTCATTATATAGTGGAAGAAGCTGCAAAAAGTGGAATAAAAACCATAGTGTTTGTAACCGGAAGACATAAAAGGGCTATAGAAGATTATTTTGATGCTTCTCCTGAACTTGAGTATCACTTAGAAAAGCAAGGAAAATACAAGCTTTTAAAAATAGTAAGAGAAATTTCAAATATGATTGAGCCAATTTATGTTCGTCAAAAGGAAGCTAAAGGTTTAGGACATGCTATTTTAATGGCTAAAAAAGTTATTGGAAACCGACCTTTTGCAGTTCTTTTAGGAGATGAAATTATAGAAGGAAATCCCCCTCTTTTAAAAACTTTAATTAATAAATTTGAAACTTATAGAGCGCCTATTTTATCTACCTATGAAGTACCCTGGGAAAAGGTTAGTAGTTACGGAGTAATTTCTGGAAAACCTTTAGAAGAAGATAAAAATTTATATTTAGTAGAAGATTTAGTGGAAAAGCCTGCTATTAATGAGGCTCCTTCAAATTTGGCAATTATAGGAAGATATATTTTAACCCCAGAAATATTTAAATATTTAGAGATGATAAAGCCCGATAAAAAGGGAGAATATCAACTTACCGATGCTTTAAAACTTTTAAATAGAAAAGATAGTATTTATGCTTATAAATTTGAAGGCCTTAGATTTGATACAGGAAATAAACTTGAATACTTAAAAGCCACTTTGCACTTTGCTTCTAAACATCCCGAAATTGGAGAAGAATTTAAAAGCTATTTAAGGGAATTTTTAGAAAAAGAGAATCTTTAATTTTTCTTTTTGAGTTATTTAAAATGCTTAACTTAAGCTTTGAAAATATAAATTTAAAAAGTGATTTTGAAAAATTTCCTTTAGAAGATGTTTATAAAGCGCCTTTTATTGAACATCTAAAATTTGATTATATAAAAAAGTACAAGAATTTTGAGCACATAAAAGAAAATTTTGACAATTTTGTTATTGTAGGTATTGGGGGTTCTATCTTAGCTTCTCAAACCTTATACGAATTTAAATATTGTTATCAAAATGATTTTTCAGAAAAAAAATTTTACTTTTTAGATAATATTGATCCTATTAAAGTTTCTGAAATACTTTTAAATATTCCTTTTGGAAAAACCTTTTTTATATTTATTTCAAAATCTGGGAAAACTTTAGAAACGGTAAGTATTTTAAATCTAATTTTACTTGAACTTAAAGCAAGAGGCCTTACAGACTTTGGAAAAAGAATTTGTTTTATTGGCTCTCCAAATGGAGAATTTTTTAAACTTTCAAAAAAATTAAAAGCTTTATTTTTACCTATTCCAATAAATCTTCCTGGAAGATACTCTATCTTTTCCCATGCCCATCTTTTTAATGCATTTTTAATGGATTTAAATTTGGAAGAATTTTTATATTCTGCTATAGATAGCTTAGATAAAGATTTTTTGGAAAAAGCTTATTTAAGTGCTCTTTTTAAATATCAAACTTATTTAGAAGGAAAAAATATTCAAGTTCTTTTAGCCTACTCCTCTCTTTTAGAAAAATTTTTAGCTTGGTATGTTCAATTATCTTCTGAAAGTTTAGGAAAAGAAAAAAAGGGTTTTACTCCTTTAAAATGTATTGGAACTATAGATCAACATTCTATTTTACAACTTTTTTTAGCAGGACCTTCCGATAAAGCTTTTCAATTTTTAACTGTAGAAAAATTCCCAAAAGATTTTAAATTTAAAAAAAATAAGAAAACTTATATTTATAATCTTAGGGGCCTTAAGCTTTCAGAAATTTTCCAAGCCGAAGCAAAAAAAACATATCTTGCTTTAAAGCAAAACAAGCATCCTTTAAGTCTTTTAAAAATAAAAAGTTTAAATGAAAGCTCTTTGGCAAAACTCTTTTTATTTTATATGATAGAAATTTTTTATCTTTCTAAATTTTTAAAAGTTAATCCTTTTGATCAACCTGAAGTAGATAAAAGTAAAAAGCTTATATTAAATTTTCTAAAGTTGTGAACTTAAATTTAGAAAAATTATAAGTCAAAAAGGAAAATTGCAAGATAAGGAAGGTAAAGAGAAAATTGTATCATTAAGAAAAATAAGTAGGGCAGCAAAGCCCTACTTATCTATTTTCCAAAAACTTCATCTATAAGAGCCTTTGCCAGCTTTTCTAAGTCAATAGAATAAGTACCGTTTTTTATAGCGTCTGTAATTTGCTTTAAGCGCTTTTCATAATCCTCATCTTCTATTTTATAGTCCAAAGATAACTCAAGTTTATAGTTTTCCTCTATATTTTGAGTATTTTTCTTTTTGTTATCTCTAACTTTATTATTCTCAAAAAATATAGGATTTATTCCAAAACCTTCTATCTTCATTTTTTTACTCCCTTTAGAGTTTTGGATATCTAACTTAATATATCGTAAAAACACATTATTTTTTTATATATTTTTAAACCTTAGTTATAGCTCCTTTAGAAGCAGAAGTTACAAGTTTTGCAAATTTTCTTAAAAACTTTAATGTAATATGTTTCTCTTTTAAAAGTTTGTCAAGTCTTTTTTCTAAAAGTTGTTTAACTTTTTCATTTTTTAAGTTTAATCTATACCCATCTAAATATTCATCTTTAAATTCATCTATACCTAAAAACCCTTTAAATCTTTCTTTTATAGTTTCCTTATCTAAATGTGCTTCTAGTTTTCTATTATCTACATCAATTTCAATAATATCATTATCCTTTAAAATTGCTATAAGACCACCTTCTGCAGCTTCTGGAGATACATGTCCTATACAAGGACCATGAGTACCTCCAGAAAAACGACCATCTGTAATTAAAGCAACTTTTTCTCCTAAACCCATCCCCATAATAGCCGCTGTAACTGCAAGCATTTCTCTCATACCGGGACCACCTTTTGGCCCTTCATATCTAATTACTATTACAATAGGACCTTCTTTTTCTAAATCTTCTATAATTTTTTTGTTAATGACATAATCATAAGCCTCTTCTTCGCTATTAAATACTCTAGCCTTTCCTTTAAACTTAAACATTTTTTTAGATAAAGCTCCATGTTTGATTACAGCACCTTCGGGAGCTAAATTTCCATATAAAATTGCAAGTCCACCTTCTTTCATATAAGGATTATCTAAAGGACGGATAACATCTTCATCGTAAACTTTTCCACTTTCCGCAATTTCTTTTATAGTTTTTCCAGAAACAGTAATATTATCTTTAAGTAAATCTTTTAATCTATTTAAAACTCCTGGAATTCCACCGGCTCTATGTAAATCTTCCATTAAATATTTTCCACCTGGACGAATGGAGGTTATTTTGGAAACTTTTCTTGAAATTTCATCAAAAAGCTTAATATCAAAATCTTCTATTCCAGCTTCTAAAGCTAAAGCTGTTAAATGTAAAACTGTATTTGTAGAACCCCCTAAAGCTACATCTACTAAAATTGCGTTTTCTATAGCATTTTTATTTATTATTTTTCTTGCAGTTATATTGTTTTTTACAAGCTCAACTATTTTTTTTCCACTTTCTTTTGCAATTCTTTTTTTCTCAGCTGAAAATGGAAAAGAGGTTGCGGCAAATGGTAAAGAAATCCCCATAGCTTCACAAAGACAAGCCATAGTATTTGCCGTAAATAATCCTTGACAAGAACCTGAAGTTGGACAAGCCCTTACTTCATATTCCTTTAAAGTCTCTAAATCCAATTTTCCAAGTTTATATTTTCCAAGAGCTTCAAAAGTATGAGTAACTAGATCTAACCTTTCTTTTCCAAGTTGACCTGCCATCATAGGTCCAGCTGTAACTACTATAGCTGGTATATCAAGTCTAACGGCTCCAATAAGCATTCCAGGAGTAATTTTGTCACAAGCTGTTAAGAGAACAACTCCATCTAAACCTTGGGCTACTACTACATCTTCAATTGCATCTGCTATAAGTTCTCTTAAAGGTAAAGAACATTTCATACCTTCATGTCCCATAGCAATTCCATCACAAATAGCAGGTACGCTAACTTTTAAAGGAACTCCTCCAGCTTCTGCAACTCCAAGTTCTATAAATCTTTCTAAAGCTTGCATATCACAGTGTCCAGGTACCAAATCTGTATAAGAAGAAATTATTCCAATTAATGGTTTATTAAAATCTTCCGGAGAAAGTCCAGTTGCGCAATATAAAGCTCTTGCAGGCAATCTTTCTATACTTCCAACTACTTTTCTACTTCTCATAATAAGCCTCCCTCATTTAGTTTTCTTTTTTGGTATTAGTTTGCAAATCTAACATAGCATTCAAAGCTTTTTTTGTTTAATTTTTTTTAGTTAATACCTTTTTTAAATAATCCCTTAACTTATAAGCAAGCTGATAGATATTTCCGGCCCCAACGGTTATATAAACGCTATTTGAAAAAATAGGAATATTTCTTATATTTTCTGGGTCTTTTAGATAATCTATAACTTTTAGATTTAAATCTTTGGCAAGTTTAAAAATATCAACTTTATATATATTTTCTTCTCCCGCTGGAAAGATAGGAGTTAAAAATATATTTATTTCATTTTTATATTTTTTTAAAACTTTTTTAAATTCCTCATAAAGTTTGTAAAAGCGAGAGTACCTATGAGGTTGAAAAATTAAAATTATATTTTTATTAGGATATTTTTCTTTTAAAGCTAAAATTACAGCTTCAAGTTCCTTTGGATGATGAGCATAGTCATCTAAAATAAAAATATTTCTTTCTAAATCTTTATAGATTACTTCTAAACGTCTTTTTGCATTTTGAAAAGTTTCCAGAGCCTCTTTTATAACTTTTTTAGAAATTTTATTTTCTAAAGCGCATGCTATAGCTAAGGAAGCATTTATTAAATTATGCTCTCCAGAAAGAGTTGGGAAAAACTCTAAAATTTTTTTATTATTTTTATAAATAGACACTAAGTTATTTTTATCTTTTTCGTAACTTATAACATAATCCAGATATTTTAGCTTTTTAAAAAAAGATTCATTTTCCTTATAGTCCCTGTAAGAAGTAATATAAACAAATTTTCTTTTTATGTTTTTTAAAAAGTTTTTATTTAAAAAAGAATTTTTTAAAGATAAAAAGATCTTACCATTTGTATTTGTTTTTCTTATTACTTTTAAAAAGCTATTTTTTATATCGTTCTCATTTTTATAAAAATCCAAGTGATCTTTATCTATATTAGTTATTAATAAAAAATAAGGGGAATATTTTAAAAAGGATTTATCGCTTTCATCAATTTCAGAAATAATTATATTTTTGTTTTTATCAAGTTTTGCATTTTTATAATTTAAAAAAGGAACAAGACCTCCTATATATGTACTAAAATTTCTATTTGCTTTAAAAAAGATATAGCTAATTAAACTTGTTGTAGTGGTTTTTCCATGGGTACCTGTTATTAAAATATTTTTTTTATGTAGATTAATAATGTCATTTAAAGCGTCACTTCGATGTAAGATTTCTATGTTTTTTCTTTTTGCTTCTTTAAGTTCTATATGATCTTTTTTTATTGCTGTAGAGTAAACTAGAAAATCTATATCTTTTTTTATATTTTCTTTTTTATGAGGAAAAAAAATTTCTATACCTTCCTTTTCTAAAAAATTACAAATTTCGTTTTTTTCTTTTGTACTTCCGGAAACTTTATGACCTAAACCTTTAAGTAAGATAGCTAAAGCGGACATTCCAATGCCACTTATACCTACTAAGTGGTACTTCATTAAAAAAACCTCTTATTAAGAAAGAGATTTAGATTTAGAAATCCAAAGAATAATTAGAATTTGTCCAGGTTTTAGACGGGTATTTTTAAGATGGTTAACTTTCATTAGATATTTTGTGCTAACTCCAAACTTTCTAGAAATTTTCCATAAGCTATCTCCTTTTTTTACTTTATAAAGAAGCAGAATATTTGAATTTCCTTTTTTTATTATGCCATCTGAAGGTAAAACATTTTTTATATCTTTAGAAAGATAAATTGTTGAACCTGCTGGAACAACACCTTTAACATAGGCTGCATTATAAATTAAAAGTTTAGAGTAAGGAACTTTAAAAAGCTTGGATAAATCCCTTAGAGTTGTTCGAATTTTTATTTCATATCTAGTATCTGGAACGTTTTGAAATTTTTTGGGAAGATTTATTCCGTAAAGATGAGCATATTTTATTAAAGTTAAAACAGCATAAAACTCAGGAACGTACTCTTGAGTCTCTAAAGGCAATCTATTTAAAGCCCAAACAGTTTTTTCATAGGAAACTTTTTTTAATTGACGTTTTATAGTAGCGGGTCCCGAGTTATAAGCTGCAATAGCTAAATCCCAGTCTCCAAATATATTATAAAGATATTTTAAATATTTACATGCCGCTTTAGTAGATTTAACAATATCATATCTTTCATCATAATATCTTTTTACTTTTAAACCTAAATATCTTGCTGTAGTTGGCATAAGTTGCCAAAGGCCCGCAGCTCCAGCAAAAGATCGAGCTCTAACTCTAAATTTACTTTCTACAATGGGCAAAAAAGCAATTTCATCTGGAAGCCCATTTTGACGAACAATTTTTAAAATAGTTTTAAAATAAGGTTGAGCCCGCCTTAGGGAAGAAATAATTTCCTGAGGATGTTTTTGATAGTAACTTATAAAAAATCTAACCTCAGGTCTTGAGTAGGGAATAGGCAAGCTCCAATTTATTTTTATATTACTATCCTTTCCATTATAGCTATATGTAACTTTTTTTAAGGAAACTTTATTTGTGTTAGTAGCTTTTTTCTTTTTTATATGTAAGTTGGAAGAAAATAAATCAAAAGATAGCTTTTCTAAAAATAATGTATCTTTTTTGTAAGCTTCCTCCACATTTAAAGGTTTGGAAAAAGAAAAAGATAGAAAACTAAAAAGTGAAAGAAAAAATGTAAAAATTTTACGCATTTTTCAAAGTTTCCTCCGGAAAATCGGCGTTTGTATAAACTTCTTGAACATCATCATGGTCATCAAGAGCATTTAAAAGTTTTAGGACTTTTTCTGCTGTTTCTCCGCTAACTTTTACAGTATTTTGAGGAATTAAATCTACTTTTGCCTCAGTGTATTTAATTCCTTTTTCCTCCAAAGCTTTTTTTACGTCTTCTAAAGCTTCTGGTTCAGTGTAAACAATAAAGTTACCTTCTTCAGACTTTAAATCTTCAGCTCCAGCTTCTAGTACAATTTCTAAAACTTCATCTTCGTTTAAACCTTCACTTGGAATAACAATAACTCCTTTTTTATCAAACATCCAAGATACACATCCAGAAGTTCCTAAATTTCCTCCATGTTTAGAGAAAATGTGTCTAATTTCAGACGCAGTTCTATTTCTATTATCTGTAATACAATTTACAATAACCGCAACTCCACCTGGACCATAACCTTCATAAGTAATTTCCTCAAAATTTTCAGAAGCAATTTCTCCAGTACCTTTTTTTATTGCAGTTTCAATTCTATCTTTTGGCATGTTAAATCTTCTAGCTCTTTCTATAGCCATACGCAAACGAGGATTTTTTTCCGGATCTCCACCTCCTAAACGAGCCGCTACCATTATTTCTCTAGCAAGTTTAGAAAAGATTCTTCCTCTTTTAGCATCTTGCGCAGCTTTTCTATGTCTAATATTTGCCCATTTTGAGTGTCCAGCCATGAAAAAGCCTCCTTAAGTAATTTTTCTAGCTTTTCTAAAATATTTTGATTAATTTCTTGATTTGTATGAAGAATAGCTCCTAAATCTTTATTTATTTTAATTTTGTAAGTAAAAAAATATACTTTTTTCCGATTTCCAAATCCCCAAATATATTGCCAACGTTTTAAAGTTATTTTAGATATTTCAAAGTAATAATCCTTTATGTTGGTGTTTAAATACTTAAATACTTTTTCTAACAAAATATCTCCAAAAGAGTTTTGCTATATTTTAACAAATCGCTAAGCGTCTAAAAATCCATCAATTAAAGTTAAGTAAATAGTTTTATTTTCTTTATCTATTTTTTTTACAAATTCATTTCTAAAGGGAACTAAAATTTCCTTTTTATCTTTTGTTTCTATAACTAGAATATCGCTAGAAGGTTGAAACATTATATCTTTTAAATATCCAATTTCTCCTTTATTTTCATCTATACATTTAAAGCCTATAAGCTCATCTACATAAAATTCATTTTCTTCAAGATTAGCTGCTTTATCTTTTTCTATCCAAAGTTCATAATTTCTAAGTTCTTCAGCTTGATTTCTATCGTTTATTTCTTGAAATTTAAAAATATATTCATTTTTATGAGGTTTAATATATTCTGGGGTTAAAGAAATTTTCTTTGATCCTTTATAAAATTCAAG
>JAMOTM010000067.1 GCA_027002265.1 Aquificota bacterium
AAGCTTATAGTAAAGATAACCGTTTAAATTTAAAAGGAAGCATTTTTCCAAAAAAAAGAACTTTTTTTGTTAAAGGAAATTTAAAATTAAAAACATTATCTTTTCCAATATCTTATAAAGGAAAATTTTAGGAGAGTACAAATATGAAAAAAAATTATATTTATGTAGAAGATAAAAAAAATAATAAATATTTAATTTATATTTTAAAACTTGATGAAAATATGCTTTACTTGCGCGTAGATATTCAAGGAGATAAATTTTCTTTTAACCAAGATATTGTTTTGAGAAACTTAAAAATTAACTATTCTGGAACTGATATTTATATAATGTTTAAACCTAAATATATTTATCTCAAAATAAAAAAATATATATTTTCTGCGGCTTTAAAAATTTTGAAAGCTAAGGAAAGCTATTTATATTTAGAGTTTGAAGGGAAATTGGGTTTTATCTTAAATAAAATTATTCTTCCTCTTATTAAAAAATTTAGCAGTTTTGAAGAAGATTTTTTTGAAGTTAAAGATAATTTAATAGTTTTAAATCTAAATAAACTTATAGAAAATGGCGACATAAAGAAAATAGATATAAATTTTAACTTTTTAGGAGAAGACGTTTGAAAAAAAAAGCTGTAGCTTTAGCTTACTCTAAATCTGAAAAAAATGCTCCAGAAGTTGTGGCAAAAGGTAAAGGATATTTAGCAGAAAAAATTATAGAGCTTGCAAAAAAAAGCAATATTCCAATTTTACAAAATAAAGAGCTAGTTGATGCTTTATTTGAAGTTAAAGTAGGTGAAGAAATTCCAGAAAATGTTTATAGAGCAGTTGCAGCAATTTTAGTATATGTTTATAAAAACTTTTTAAATAAATCTCCAGAAGAAATTTTAGAAAAAAAGGAAAGCTTAAAAAAGGAGGAAAGTTAATGTGTTTTCTTTTTAGCATTTTACATGGTTTAATAAAATTTTTAGAAATATTAATTATAATTGCAGCTATATTATCCTGGATTCCACCTCAAAATAAACCTGAGTGGGCTTGGAAAATAGAAGAACTTGCAGATTATATTCTTGGTCCTATAAGAAGATATATTCCGCCTTTAGGACCTGTAGATATTACACCCCTTATAGTATTAATTTTATTAGAAGTTATAGATTCTTTAATCCCATATTGTTATGGTTTTGCCTTTTAGTTTTTCGTAAAGTTATTTTGAGCTTTTAGGAGGGTATAGAGATTGGAAAAAACTTTAGAAATAAAAGTTGTACCTAAGGCAAAAAAACAAAAAATAGTTGAAGAAAATGGAAAGTTAAAAGTATATTTAAAGTCCCCTCCCGAAGATGGGAAAGCAAATAAAGAGCTTATAGAAGTTTTAAGTAAATACTTAAAAGTTAAGAAAAATAAGATAGAAATTATCAAAGGTCAATTTTCAAGAAATAAAGTTGTGAAAATTAAAGCATAAACCCCGCCCAAATTAGGCGGGGTAGAGAAAAAGCTAAACTACAATATTTACAAGTCTTTTTGGAACATAAATAAATCTTTTAATTTTCTTTCCTTCTAAATATTTTTTAACTTTTTCATTATTTAAAACAAGCTTTTCAAGCTCTTCTTTAGAGATATCTGCTGGAACCGTAATTTTTGCTCTTAATTTTCCATTTATTTGAATAGGAATTTCTACTTCATCTTTTTGAAGAGCTTTTTCACTATACTTTGGATATCTTTGATTTACGATAAATCCAAATTTCTCTTGGAAACCTAAATCTTGCCAAAGTTCTTCACATAAATGGGGTGTAAATGGGCTCATAATAAGGTTAAATAAATAAGCTATTTCTAATTTCAAAGTAGGAGATATATTTTTTACCTTTTGAATTTCATTTAAAAGTTCCATAAAAGAAGATACACAAGTATTGAATCTATCCTTTTCTAAATATTCATAAACTTTTTTTACGGTTTCATGAAGTTTTTGCCTTAAAGCTTTTTCCTCTTTCGTGTAATTTTTAGCAGCTTTTTCAAATTCATTTTCAAAGTCAAAATTATGTATAAGTTTACTTATATCTTCTTTAAAAGATTTCATAACCTCATAGTATCTTTTTAAAAATCTATAGGTTCCATCTAAACCCTCATCTCTCCAGTCAAAATCTTTTTCCACTGGAGCTGCAAACAAAATATAGAGTCTAACTGGATCGGCACCATATTTATTTAGCATTTTTTCTGGATCTACTACATTGAGCTTAGATTTACTCATTTTTGCAGATTCAGCAAGGTCAGTATTTTCCAGAGTTTTTAAAATGTTTTCTATTTCATCTTCTTTTAAGGAGAGGGCTTTTAAAAAAAGTAAGAAGTTATCCTCTGAGCCTATAAAGTTTTCCTTTAGAAATTCACTTAGAGGTTTATCCTCAAGCTCTACGTTTATATCCTTTGGAAGAATATTATTTTCTTTTAGTTTTTCTACAAATTCTTTTAAAGAAATATCTAATTTCGTTTCATCTAAATTTAATTTTTTAAAAATATTTTTCATCGGAACCCATTTTTTATTTACCATACCTTGGGTAACGAGATTATAAAATGGCTCTCCCTTTTCAAAAAAGAGTTTTTGTTTATG
>JAMOTM010000068.1 GCA_027002265.1 Aquificota bacterium
CCGGTATTCTTTCTGAGGAAGAATATAAAAAATATGTTTTTCCTTATACTCAACAAATAATAAAGAATTTAAAAAAGAAATATAAAAATATTCCTATTATTCATTTTGGATATAACACCTATCATCTTTTACCTATTTTAAAAGATTTACAAGCAGATGTCTTAGGAGCAGATCACTTGGTAGGTTTAAATAAATGGATAATTGGTCTTGAAAATAAAATGGCCATTCAAGGAAATTTAGAAAATATTATGCTTTTTGCTCCTTGGGAAGATTTAAAAAGGGAAATAGAAAAAATTATTCAAAAAGGTCTTATTGCAAAAGGACATATATTTAATTTAGGACATGGTATTCTTCCAAACACTCCCGAGGAAAAAGTTAAAAAAGCTGTAAAACACATTAAGGAATATAGCAAACTTTTAAGAGGTATATAGTTTTATTGAATATAGATATAACTTTAAAAAGATATAATATCAGAGCTTTACTTCTTTTTGGAATTTTGATTTTTTTAACAAATTATGAGAAAAAAAATCTTTTTGTTTTCCTATTATCCACCTTGTTCTTTCTTATTCTTTTCTTTTTGGAAAAAAAGAAAATAAATTTTTTAAAAATTCTGGGTATAATATTTTTATTTTCTATTCCCTTAGGAGCTTTAAAAAGTCTAAATTTTTACTCTTTCTTTTTAAATCCCTATAAAATTCAAAAATTAGATTTTTCAAAAAAAGATGTTTATATATATAACTCAGTTTCGAGATATAAAATGAGTATAGAAGATTTTTTAGAGAAAAAGATATCTTATGGGGATTTATTATTTGAAGGAAATATAGAAAAAAACGCAAATATTTTTGAGAAATATAAAACAAATATAGTTAAAAAACTTTTTGAAAACTTTGAGTTTCAAGAAGCTAACTTTTTTAGAAAAATTTTACTTGGAGAGGATAGTGAAAATTTAAAAGAAATAAAAAAAGATTTTTTTAAAACTGGAAACTTACATCTTTTAGCTATTTCAGGTTTTCACATAGGTCTAATTTTCTCATTTTTTTATTTTTTCTTTTCTAGATTTTCTAAAAAATACTCAAAATATTTTTTAATGTTTATATTTTCTTTTCTTGGACTATACATTTTTTTAACAAATTTTTCTCCCTCTGCAGTTAGAGCTTTTCTCTTTTTACTTTTTTTACACATATTTAGAAATAAATTAACTTCACTTGAAATTTTATTTTTAACAGCTATAGTTTATCTTATATTTTTTAACTTATCTTTAAGCTTTTTACTTTCTTTTTTAGGAACATTTGGAATTTTAATATCTTTACCTTCTACAAAAAAAATAATATTAAATGTTAATATTTTAAATTTAAGTGTAACTTCCCTAATTTTTAAAAAATTTCAAAGCTTTAATTTCTTTATTTCTTTCTTTTTAACACCCATATTTAGCATTTTATTTTTATTTCTTTTACTTTTCGTATTTTTAAAATTAGAAATTTTAAAATATCCCTTAGATATTTTTTATAACTTTTTTATTTTTATTAACAAAATTTTTAGTCTCTTATTTAACATTTCCTTTTTAGATGTAAACAGCAGCATTATATTTTTGTTTTCACTTACATATTCCCTTTTCCTTTTAGAAAAAAGTTTAAGGAGAAAAGAAAATGGATAAAAGAGTAGTAGAAGAGTACATAAACTTTTTAAAATCTCTAGATAACATAGAAAAATATGGCATGATTTTAACTCACACAGGTATTGTCAGAAAATTTTCTAAAAGGGAGAAAAATAAAAAAGTAAAAGCTTTATTTGTAGATTATAAAAAAAAAGATTTGGAAGATTTAAAAGAAAAATTAAATAAACTTTTTCCAAATTTAAAAATACATATAAAAATATTTAAAGGTGAAAGAAAAATTAAAGAACCTATTATGTTCGTAGCTATAGCTTCCCCATTTAGAAAAGAAGCTTTAAAAGCCTTAGAATTTACGATAGAAGAATTAAAAAATAAAATTTTAACTGAAAAGGAAATCTTTTAGCTAGTTTTTTTGATGTTATAATATTTTTATTTATCCATCAATAATTTTTAAATTATTAGACATTAAAGCTAAGGTTTTCTTGAGGGTAGGGATGAAGATAAAAAAATATATTAATTTATCCTTATTCCTAATCGTAAACACCACTTTCATAAGTTTATATGGCTGTACGCAAACTCCAGTCTATGTAAATCCATCCAAAATGAATTTAAATCAAAAATTTTTTAAAAAGAAATCTCAGGAAATTGAAAATGAAATAAAGAAAAATCCTTCGATTTTGGATAAGGATAAAAATCTTAAATCTTTAGATTGGTATGAAAACTCGGCATCTATATGTTACTTTGCAAAAAATTACAATTTAAGTTATAATCTTTTTGACTACGCAGATACAAAAATTAACTTATATGAACAAAAATTACTTTCTCAAAAATTAGGAGAAAATCTTGCATCTATTTTCGTGAATGATCTAATAAAAGATTATACTCCTCCTATCTATGAAAGAGTTTTTGTAAATGTATATATGTCTCATATAGATCTTTTAAAAAATAATTTTAATAATTTCAATATAAATCTAAATCGAGCTATAGAAAGATTAAAATACGCTCACACCATATTTGAAAAAGAAATAAGCTTATATAAAGAAAAAGAAACAAAAAAACAAAAATTTAAAATAAAAAAAGAAAGTCTCTCTCCTATAGAAAAAGAATACTCAAGCTTAGACTTATATAAACCTTATCAAGATTTTGAAAATCCATATGTATATTATTTAAAAGGTATATATTATCTTTACGACGGAGAAAGGTTAAATTCAATGGATATGTTTAAAACTGTATATGGACTTATAAAAGATAGAGAACCAGCGACTGATATTATTTCAAAGGCTTGGGAACTTGCAAAAAGCAATGAAAAGAGAGGATATCTTTGGGTAATATATTTAAATGGTCTTTCCTTCAAAAAAGTAGAAAAAAAATTTGAAATTCCTATTTATACTCATAATGGAGTAATATTAATTTCAGTTGCTTTACCCACTTTAAAAGAAAGAAAAAAAGGAAGTGATACTTTATATATTGTTGTAGAAAACACAACTTCAAAGAAAGTTTACTCTACAAAAAGATTTGTAAATGTTGATAACTTAGTAGCATTTGAATTCAGACAAAGAATGAAATATATAGTTCCAAAAGAAATTTTAAGAGCTGCCGTAAAAGCCTTAATTCAAGCTGAATCAAAAAAACATTTTGGCTTTTTTGGAAATCTAGTATCAACTATTTATACAAAAACAACAAGCAAAGCTGATACTCGCCAATGGATTTGGTTACCAAAAGAAATTCAGATCAATATAATAAAAATTCCAAAAAAAAGAAAAATAACTATTTATGTACCTAACCATAGAAAATATACTTTAAATTTTAACGAAACAAACTCAGACCAATCTAAAATAATATTTGTAAGAAGTTTTTATCCTAAAGATGAGGTGATTTATTATGAGGCTAATTTACCTTAATACACTAATTTTTTTTGGATTAATAATATTTAGTAGCTGTGCAAACAATGAAAACTATCAAACTTATATTTATCCTATACATCCTCAAAAGTTAGAAGCAGTTAATGTAAAAGTATCTCCCGAACTTAAAGATAAAATTTCAGTAAAAGATATTAGGTTATCTTCGGATAATAAAAATACGTATATAAATATAGTAATAAAAAACAAAACCGATAAAGTTTTAAATATTCTTAGAAAAGTTATTGTTTTTACAAAAAATGGAAAAAAAATAGATTTGCCTTATCTTGATGCTTCTTACTTTACCTTAGATCCATACGAGGAAAAATATTTGGATATAATAATTCCAAAACCTGAATATCAACTTTCCGAAATTACAATTTACCTACAACCTTTTTCCCGCATAAATTAAACTTTTTAAAGGGAGGTAAAAATGATACTAAAAAAAAATAAAGTTAAACTACTAGCTTTTACAATACCTTTTATTTTTTCAGCTTGTACCTCTACAAGTAATCAAGCACCCGTGACTTATGTTAATCCACAGACCTCTCAACCCATGTCATTGGCTTTAGAATACAAAGATTTTAAAGCTGCGGCAGATGAATTAGTAAAAGAACTTTTAGAATCAGGGATATTAGATCATCCTCAAGGTGGAAGATATGTTATTGCAGTTGCCACTATAAAAAACGATACTACACAAAATATTGATGTAGATCAATTACTATCAGATATAAAGTCCACTTTGCTTAAAAGTGGAAAAGTTGTTATATCCGGAGCTGTAAGTACAACTGATAAAGATGAAATGCTTTATGAAATAAGAAAACTTAGAGGGAATAAAGAATTTAATCAAAAAACTTTACCTGGACAAGGACAACTTATAGCCCCAGATTTTCTTTTATCTGGAAAAATTATTCAAAGAACCTATTATCTAGGTAACAAAAAGAAAGTAGAATATTATTTCATACTAAAACTTATTGATACAAGAACAGGTCTCGTGGTATGGGAAGGAAAAAAAGTCATTGGCAAACTGGGAGGAAAAAATGTATCTACTTGGTAAGAATATTTTAAAAAATTTTATATTTATATTTTTCATTCTTGTTAACTCCAGCTTTGCTCAAACTTTAGATACAAAAAAAGAAAGCAGTAACTTTGTTTTTCTAAATGAAAATAATCCCGCTGGAACAGCTGAAGATAAAGTCAGAGAAAGAATAGAAAATTTTGCAAAAACCCATAATATTAATTTTGGTATTCCACAAGGAAATAGATTCTTTACATATGGAATTTATAGTTTTTCAATTGATAAAGAAGGCTATGAAAGAAGGAAAGTTGTTGCTTTTGAAAAAGCCTATATGGATGCTATGAAGGAAATGGCTAAAACAATTTCTACTAAAATAACTACAGAAACTATTAGAGAATTAAAAAGTGTTACACCTGAAGAAGATTTTGGAAATGTATCTAACCTAGAAGTTTTAAAAAGAAAAATGTTAGTTTTAACAGATGCTACTTTAAATAAACTTTTAGAAAAATTAGGGGTTTCACCTGAAAAAATAGGAAAATTAAGTTTGGAACAAAAAAGAAATTTATTTTTAGATAAACTCGAGAAAAAAATAGTTACTGAGACTTTAGCGAATTTAAGAGGGACTTTAGTATATAAAACATTTGAAGAAATTGACAAAGACGGAAATTGTGCAGTTGGAGTTATTCTTTTTAATAGTAAAAAATTACAAAATTTAGCAGATGCTTTTGCAAAAAATCAAATCCCGCCTTACAGAAATCCAAATAAGGCAAAACCTATAGAAGCATATCTTCCAAAAACAAAAAAAGAGTGGCTAGAAGCTTGGGGAGTTCAAGTTATATGGGACAATAAAGGATACCCAGCTTTAATTTCCTATGGTCAATGGGGGTACCCTTTAGTAGGACCTAAATATGTTTTGAGAAGAAAAGATATGATTGCAGAAAGACAGGCAAATTCTTTAGCAGAAGCTTATATTACTCAGTTTATAAATATGGATGTTTTAGCAAGAGAGATCTCTAGAACCGGCATGGAAGAAAAGGAAAATGAAGTTCTTGATATAAATATGAAAAGAATAGAAGATATAGATAAAATAATTGAAGATTTTTACGAAAAGACAAAAACTCTCTCAAAAGCACATATAGTAGGTCTAACAACTTTAAAAAGAAAAAGAATTTGTTATAAAATAGGAAACTACCCTGCTTGCACTTATATTGTTGTTAAACTACTATCTCCCCAAAATGTAATAAAAGTAAATAATTACTTAAATTCTAAAAAAGAAACTCAAAAATTCCAAGAAAATAAAAGTGATAAAAATAAAGAAGTTAAGAAAAAAATAAATACATCACCTTATATTGAAGAGTCCTTAGAAGGGCCTTCAAATGTGGATATATCTGACTGGTAAATTTTTTTTAAAAATAAAAAAGAGGATATTAAAAGATGAAAATATCTAAAGCATTTTTAAAGTACTTTCTTTTGATAATTTTTACTTTTTTATTCATTTTATCAACTCAAAGCCTAGCCTTTTATAAAGAAGTGGAAAAAATTGTAATTGGATTTGGAAGTAGTCCAAGGGAAGCCATAGAAGATGCACTTGAAGAGGCTATTAAATCAACATATGGTCTTACATTAGAAGGAACGGTTGAAAGCTATACAAAGTATAATGAGACTTTTAAAAATTCAGATAACGATCAATTTTATTTTTATTCAAAAATCACAAAAAAAATACAGGAAAAATATAAGGGTTTTATAGATAAATACGAAATATTAAATTTGACCCGAGAAAATGAAAATGGAACTAGTTATTACATTGCGAAGTTAAAAGTAACTCTGAAAATTTACGAAGAACCTGGCATAAAGCCAAAATTAAGGAGAAAAATAGTAATTTATCCATTTCCTATAAAAAATATGAATATAAATTTAGATTCCAAGGAAAATTTAGAAAAAATATTTTATGATGAACTTGTTTCATACTTTACAGGTTCCAGAAAATTTGCGGTTTTAAATAGAGATAAAGAAAAGGAAATTTTAAAAGAACTTATTAGAACTTCCTCTCCTTTAACAGATAAAAAGGAGATTTTGAAACTTGGAAAACAACTTGTAGCGGATTATATCTTGGTTGGTGAAATTCTTAATTTAAATAGTTATAAAGATATAAAAGGTAGTAAAAAACTAGGATGGTATAGTGAAGAAACAAAATTATCTTGTGACGTATCTTACAAAATTATATCTGTACCAACGGGTCAAATAAAATATAGTAATGTTTTACATATTCAAAAACATTTATCTCATTCAGATTTAAATTATAGAGATTTAAGTTTATTTTTTAAAGATATAGCTCAAAAAATAGAAAAGGATATTCTTTATAGTATTTTTCCCCCAAAAGTAATTTATGTCGATACCAAAAAAAATAAGGTAATAATAAATTATGGAAACAAAATTTTAAAACCAGGTCAAAAATTCATAGTTTATAAAATTAATAAACCCTTATATGATCCGTATACAAAAGAATTTATAGATTATGAAATGGAGAAAATTGGAATTATAAAAATTAAAGAAACTTATCCAAAGTATTCTATTGGAGAAATCATTAAAGGAAAGGCGTATGTAAATTCAGTTCTTTACCCTTTAAAAGAAAAAAAGAAAATAAATTCCCAAAAAAATAATTACTCAACCTCGCCTATTAAAGTTTTACCAGGTGGCGGAGTCATTTTACCTTGGGATAAAAAATAAAGGGTTTAAGTTCACCATGAAACAAAATTTAAAACCTGTAAAAACAAGTGATGGAAGTTATACTTTTTTCTCTCCGGAATACGATGAGTGTTATCATTCAGTTAAAGGAGGAGCAATTTTAGAAAGCTTTTTTAAATTTTCTTTACCACTTTATAAAGATCTTAAAAATAAAATAGAAAAAAATAAAATAAAAAGTATAAAAGTTTTAGATATCGGATTTGGACTTGGATACAATATCTTATCTTTAATATATCTTTGGAAAAAATATTTCCCTTTTATAAGACTTGAAATTATATCTTTAGAAAAAGATAAAAACTTAGTAGATATTTTAAATTGGGAAAACCTTCCAGATAAACTAAAAATGTTTTCTTATATTCTAGAAACTTTGAAAAAAACTAAAGAAAAAATTTATTTTTTAGGATTTCCAAGTGCCTTATATCTTAATGAAAAATTAGAAATAAATCTTATTTTTGAAGATTTACGAAAAGTTTTTTTAAGATTTAAAAAATTAAATATAAAATTTGATTATATTTTTCATGATGCATTTTCGTTTTTAAAAAATCCAGAAGCTTGGAGTTATGAAGTTTTTCTGTATGAAAAAAATTTTTTAAAAAATAAAGGAAAAATTTTTACTTATGCTTGTGCTAAGCCTATAAAAAGAGCTCTCTTAGAACTTGGTTTTTCTTTAAAACTAAATAGAATAACAGAAACGTACTTTAAAGAAAATTTAAAAAAACTGATTTATGAACTCAATTTAGAATTTTCAGTTCCAGAAAAGTATAAAAAAAATCCCTTAAAAGCAATTTTTGAAATATTTGAAAGACACCCAGGTTTAGAAGCAAAAAAGGATAACTTATCAAAAGCAGATTTAGAGCTCTTAGAAAGTTTAAAAAAAGATAAAAAAAGTATTTTTTATAGAGATACTGTATTTTTAAATCGAAGTCCCAAACTTATTAAATTAAACCGAGAAAAAAGTTTAAAATAAGTTTTTAAAAAACAAATAAAGAGAGGATAAGATAAATGTTTTCTTTTTTAAGAAGAAAAAAAGAGGAAGTGAATTCACCTTTATGGCTAAAATGTGAAAAATGTAAGTCTTTACTTTTTAAAGGTGAACTTGAAAAAAATATGTGGGTGTGTCCTAAATGTTCTTATCACTTCAAAATAAGTGTTAAAGAGCGTTTATATCATCTTTTCGATAATCATGAATATGAGCTTTTAGACGAAAATTTAGTTTCTGTAGATCCTTTAAATTTTGTAGATACTAAACCTTATAAACAAAGACTTGAAGAAGCAAAAAAGAAAACCTCTTTTAATGAAGCTATTATAAATGCAGTTGGATATATAAACGGAAATAAGGTTTATCTATCGTGTTTTAACTTTGATTTCATGGGCGGAAGTATGGGAAGCGTCGTAGGAGAAAAACTTACAAGAAATATAGAAAGAGCAGCTAAAGATAAAATTCCATTTATTTGTATATGTGCCTCAGGTGGAGCCCGTATGCAAGAAGGAATGCTTTCCTTAATGCAAATGGCAAAGGTAAGTGCAGCTTTAACAAAATTGGAGGATGCTCAAACACCCTATATTGCAGTTCTTACTCATCCAACCATGGGTGGAGTTTCAGCTTCGATTGCATTTTTGGGAGATGTAATTTTAGCTGAACCTGGAGCTCTAATAGGATTTGCAGGACCAAGAGTTATCGAGCAAACTATCAGACAAAAACTCCCGGAAGGTTTTCAAACAGCAGAGTTTTTATTAAAACACGGTCTTATAGATGAAGTTGTAGATAGAAGACACTTAAAGGAAACCTTAACAAAATATATTGAAAATTTAAAATATTCTTTATAGAAGCATAGAGTTTTTAAATTATAATTTAACAATAAGTAGATTATAGTTCTAATAACTTTAATAGTTTATAAATAGTTTATAATTAAAAATTTCTAAAAACATAATCTTGGAGGTTAAAATGAGGCCTAGAAATGGAAAAGAAGTTGTAGAAATGATTCAAAACAATAATATTAAGTTTGTTGATCTAAGATTTACAGATATGTTTGGAACTTGGCACCATATTACTTATCCAGCTCATGAGATTTCTGAAGAAACTTTTGAAGAAGGTCTTTTCTTTGATGGTTCTTCTATTCGTCAGTGGCAACCTATTAACGCTTCGGATATGATGTTTAAACTTGATCCAACTACAGCTGTAATTGATCCTATTAGCGAAATTCCTACCCTTGTAGTTATTGCAGATATCGTTGATCCCATAACCAAAGCTCCTTATGAAAAAGATCCAAGACAAATTGCAAAAAAAGCTATTAAATATATGAAAGAAACTGGAATTGCAGATACCTTTTACTGTGGTCCAGAGTTAGAGTTTTTTATTTTCGACGATGTTAGAGCTGACGTAGGTGTAAACTATGGATACTATTTCTTTGATAGTGAAGAAGGGTGGTGGAGAGTAGGCAAAGAAGAAAACCCAAACTTAGGGCACAAAATTAAATATAAAGGTGGATATTTCCCAGTTCCACCTGTAGATAAATTAGATGAAATTAGAAAGGTAATGGCTCAAAAAATTGAAGAAGTTGGAATTCCGGTAGAATGTCTTCACCATGAAGTTGCTACAGGTGGTCAATGTGAAATAGATTTTAGATTTGGAGATATTATCTCTGCAGCAGATAACGTTCAATGGGTTAAATATATCATTAAAAATGTAGCTCAACTTTTTGGAAAAACAGTTACATTCATGCCTAAACCTCTTGTAGGAGATAATGGTTCTGGTATGCATACCCATATGTCCCTTTGGAAAGAAGGAAAAAATCTATTTGCGGGAGATGAATATTTTGGACTTTCTGAACTTGCTCTTTACTTTATTGGGGGAATTATTAAACATGCAAAAGCCGTGTGTGCATTTACTAACCCAACTGTAAACTCTTATAGAAGACTTGTTCCTGGATTTGAGGCTCCTGTAAATCTTTGCTATTCTGCAAGAAACCGTTCAGCAGCTATTAGAATTCCAGTAACTTCCTCTGAAAAAGCTAGAAGAGTAGAAGTTAGATTTCCAGACCCTTCCGGAGCTCCATATTTAGCTTTTGCAGCACTTTTAATGGCGGGACTTGATGGAATTCAAAATAAAATTGATCCAGGTGAAGCTATAGAAAAAGATCTTTACTCTTTACCACCAGAAGAACTTAAAGATATTCCAACTGTTCCTGGATCCTTAAAAGAAGCTCTTGATGCTCTTCAAAAAGATGCTGACTTTTTAATGAAAGGAGGGGTATTTACTGAAAACATGATTCAAGATTATATTGAATACAAACTTAAAAACGAATGGGATGAAGTTAGACTTAGAACCACTCCAATGGAAGTTCTTCTTTACTATGATGTTTAATATAGGGGGGCTTCTTAGCCCCTTTTTAATTTCTCTATTTTAATGATATAATTAAACTATAACTGGAACTACTAATTCTTTGTTAAAGGAACTAATTTAAATATGCTTAGTGAAAGCAAACAGGTAAGAAGTTTTGCGCAAAATATATTAAAACCACTTTGTGAAATTTTGATTTCTTTAAAAATAACTCCTAATTTGATTTCTTTTCTGGGATTAATTTTTTCCGCTTTTGTATGCGTTTTTACTTATTTAGATAAAATAATTTTAGCTTTACTTTTCCTTATTTTTTCCGGTATTTGTGATATGTTAGATGGAAGCTTAGCTCGCTTGTATAAAATAGAAAGTAAATTTGGCGCTTTTTTAGATTCCTTTCTAGATAGATATGCAGATTTTTTTATTTTTCTCAGTATTATGATTCTAGCCTTTAAAAAGAAAGATTTTTTCCTATTTATTTCTTCTGCTTTAGCTTTAGTTGGGGCTTTTGCAACTTCTTATGCGAAGGCAAGAGCAGAATCCCTTGGATTAAAAATGAAAGTAGGATTTTTTGAAAGACCCGAAAGAATAATTTTTCTTATTTTAGCTTTTTTTACACTCTTGTATAGCTACGATTTATTTAAATTTTTAATTTTTATTTTAGCGATTTTCACAAATTTAACAGCTTTTCAAAGATTTTATTTTGCTTATAAAAATTTAAATTTTTAATTTTTGGATTTTTCTACTTTTCCTAAACTGTTTATTAAAAATTTAATATTATTTTTAAAAACTTGCTTTCTAAAAAATTCCCATATAAAATCTTTAAATAAAAATATAGAGGCACATATAATATGGAAAAATTACCTTTAAGACTTGAAGATTATTTAGAAACTATATATATATTACTAAAGGAAAAAGGTAATGCTAGAGTTACTGACATTGCTAAAATTAGAAATGTAAAAAAAAGTACTATTACAGAAGCCTTAAAACAACTTTCTATAAAAGGATTTATTAACTATAAACCCTACAGCTCAATTACTTTAACAGAAAAAGGCAAAAATTATGCTGAAAATATTATAAAAAAACATAAAATTTTAGAAGAATTTTATAAAAAAGTTCTTCAAGAAGAAAATAGAGAAGATGAACTTTGCAATTTAGAACATTTTTTATCAAATGAAACTTTAAAAAGAATTGAAGCTTTAACAAAATTTTTTGAAGAAAAAAATTTAAATAAAGAATTTGGAGAGTTTTTAAAAAAATGGTTAAAGTAAAAGGTGCTTCTTTCTTAGGTTTTGAAATTTCACTGGAAAACTTTAATTTTGAAAAATTAAAAGAATATTTCAAATTTCAAAAAAACTTTTTTCAATCCTCACCCATAGTTTTCAAATTAGATTTTCTAGAAAATGAAAAAGAATTTATAAATTTTATAGATTATTTAAAAAATTCTTTAAAACTTAATATTGTTGGTCTAAAAGGAAATGAAAACATTTCTTCACTTGCAAAAAGTTTAAATTTAGCATACTTTCCTTTAATAGAAAATCAAAAAAACGAAAATCCGGAGGATCCCAAAAAAGATTTAGATCAAAAATCAACAGAAATTTTTGGGGAAGATGTAACTATTATTGAAAGAAATTTAAGAGCTGGAGATATAATAGAAAGTGAAAATAGTTTAGTTATTTTAGGAGATGTGAATTTTGGAGCAAAAGTAATTTCTAATAAAAATATATATATAATGGGAGAACTTCGAGGAATTGCTATAGCTGGAAAAGATAATACCTACGGAGAAATTAGAGCAATGTATGCCTCTCCCCAATTTATAGAGATATGTGAAAAAAGAAAAGAATTTGAAAGAGATAAAGAATTTATACTTTTTAAAGCTTTTTATAGAAAAGGGGATTTAGATATAACTATATCTAGTTATAAATCTTAAAAAAATAAGAGGAAAATCGTTATGTATTCTCCAAACGAAGAAAAATATCTTTTAGAAAAAACTTACGAAATTTTAAATAACTATATAAAAAAAGGAGTATCTTTAGATAAGATTTCAAAGGAAGAAGCAAAAAAACTTATAAAAGATTTAATAGAAGTTATAAATTACCATGATTACAAATACTACGTTCAAGCAAATCCAGTAATTTCAGACTATGATTACGATAGACTTTTTGATTTTTTAAAAAAACTTGAAGAAAAATACCCAGATCTCAAAGAAAAAACTTCTCCTACCCAAAGAGTGGGAGCAGATTTTACTGGAGAATTTGAAAAAGTAAAGCATCTTGCACCTATGCTTTCTTTGGAAAATACTTATCTTCCAGAAGAACTTAAAGAGTGGTGTTTAAAAATAATTTCTCAATGTGGAGAAGATACAGAATTTGTAGTAGAACCAAAATATGATGGAGTTTCTATTGAGCTTGTTTATGAAAATGATATTTTGAAAAGAGGCGTAACTCGAGGAGATGGATATATCGGAGAAGATGTTACTATAAATGTAAAGGTTATAAAAAGTATTCCTTTAAAAATTCCTTTAAGTAAAATAGATCTAAAAGTAGTCTCCTTTAGGGGAGAGATTATTTTAAATAAAAGAAATTTTGAAAAAATTAACAAAGAAAGAATAGAAGAAGGTCTTCCGCCTCTTGCAAATCCAAGAAATGCTGCTGCTGGAACTATTCGTTTAAAAAGTCCAAAGGAAGTAGCAAAAAGACATTTAGATATATACGTATATGATATTTTATTCAGCCTACCCATAAAGGTCGCTTATTTACTTTCAGAAAAAGAACTTGAAAATATTCCTTCTTTAAAAGAAATAAAAGAAAAATATCCAAATTTTGAAAAGCCAAACTCTTTAGAAGAAGCAAGGGAAATTTTAAACTTTTGTAAATGTATAAGAACCCATTATCAAGCTTTAAATCTAATTAAACTTTTGGGTTTAAAAGCTCCACATATATATAAAAAGTTTTCAAGTAAGGAAATAGATGAACTTATAAAGTTTGTTCTAA
The DNA here is from genome assembly GCA_027002265.1 of Aquificota bacterium. Lineage (GTDB taxonomy): Bacteria > Aquificota > Aquificia > Desulfurobacteriales > DQVG01 > DQVG01. The sequence goes on from JAMOTM010000068.1 coordinate 13,604, forward strand.
AACTTCAAGATGAAGTAGAAAATTGGGAATTTGAATGTGATGGAGTAGTTATAAAAGTAAATGATTTTGTTTTGTGGAAAAAACTTGGAACTACCGAGCGTCATCCAAGATATGCAGTAGCCTATAAATTTCCCCCCAAAGAAGCTATAACTCGACTTATAGATGTAGTTTGGCAAGTAGGAAGAACTGGAATCTTAACACCAGTTGCTATTTTAGAACCTTGCGAAATAGGAGGGGTAATAGTAAAAAGAGCATCTCTTTTTAATTTGGATGAAATAAGAAAGAAAGATTTAAAAATAGGAGATTACGTTAGGGTAACTCGAGCTGGTCAAACTATTCCTTATGTAATAGGACCCATAAAGGAAAAACGAACCGGAGAAGAAAAGGAAATAAAAGAACCAAAATACTGTCCCGAATGTGGTTCTGAACTTGTAAAAGAAAACGATTTACATATAAGATGTGAGAACATAAACTGCCCGGCCCAACTTAAAGCTCATCTTGTATATTGGGGGAAAACTTTAGATATTAAAGGTTTAGGAGAAATGACCGCAGAAAGTTTGGTAAATAAGGGCCTTGTAAAAAAAATAAGTGATTTATATAAACTTAAACCTGCCGAGCTTTTAAAACTTCCCGGTTGGGCTTCTTTAAAAATAAGAAAATTTTTAGATGAAATAGAAAAAAGTAAAAAAGCTCCTTTTTATAAAAAAATTACAGCCCTTGGAATTCCTCAAGTAGGAGAAAAGACTGCAAAAATACTTTCAAAATACTTTAAAGATATTCATGAAATTATAAATGCTCCTATGGCAAAACTTGCATCTATTTATGGAATAGGTCCTCTTACAGCAGAGTCTATAAAGAAATTCTTTACAAAAGAAAACTTAGAAACAATTAAAGAACTTGAAAATTTAGGTTTCTACTTTAAAAAGGAAGAAGAAAAAAAAGAGAAAATTTCAGATGTTTTAAAAGGGCTATCTTTTGTATTTACTGGAGAGCTAAAATCTTTAAAAAGAAAAAATGCTCAAAAACTTGTTGAAAAACTTGGAGGAAAAGCCCCAAGCTCTTTAAGTCGTTCTACTTCTTATTTAGTCGTAGGGGAAAATCCAGGTTCTAAACTAGATAAAGCAAAAAAATATGGTGTAAAAATATTAAGCGAAGAAGAATTTTTTAAACTTTTGGAAGATAAAAGTAAAATGACAAAGGATGAACTTATAAAACTTGCAACGAATTAAATTTTGCTTTTGTTAGAAGTTTGTTTTTTTCTAAGAAGATAAATAAAAATACCTACTATAATGAAAATTAAACTTATTATTTGATTTTGAGAAAGCCCAAAATATATTTTTGGAGTAGCTCTCATAAATTCTATAAAAAACCTAAAAGTTCCATAAAGAATTAAAAATAAGGAAAAAATTTCTCCATCAAATTTTTTTCTTCTATATAAAATAAAAAGTAAGAAAAATATTAAGAAATTTGCTAAAGAAGAAACTGGTTGAGAAGGGAAAAGATATACTCCTTTAGGAGCTAAAGAATGAGGATCTGTAAATTTTATAGCAAAAGGACCATGATAAGGAATTCCATAGCAACATCCTGCCATAGTACAACCTATTCTTCCAAATCCTAAACCTAAAGGAATTATAGTTCCTGCGATATCTGCAATTTTCCAAATTTTATCTTTTAAATCATATTTTTTTAATAAATAAAGCACAGTTAAAGTCCCAAAAATTAAACCTCCATACCAAACAAGCCCTCCGTGCCATATAAAAAGAACATTTTTTAAACTTTTTAAAAACTCTGGATTATAAATAAAGAAAAATAATCTTGCACCTATAACTCCAGAAATAATTGCAAAAATGAATATTTTTTCAAAAATTTCAGGAGGAATATCTTCTTTTTTGGCTAAATATTTTCCAACATATAAGGCACTTAAAACCCCAAGAGCTACAAAAAAACCATAAGAATATATAACAATTGGACCAAGTTTAAAAAGTATTGGATGCATAGATAAATACCTCTTAAAGCTATCTTGATTTTGTAAACTTAGATTATAGTATAATTTATAAAATTTTACATATTTATCTTATATTTAAAATTGAGGGTAATTAGACATGAATATTCTTGTTACAGGCTGCGCTGGTTTTATTGGTTCTAAAGTTGCAGAGAATCTATTAAAGGAAAATCACTTTGTAATTGGAATAGATAATATGAATAACTATTATGACGTAAGATTAAAAAAATTTAGAGTAAACAATTTAAAAACTTATGATAATTTTACTTTTTATGAAGGAGATATAGAAAATAAAGACTTTTTAGAAAAGATTTTTAAAAACCATAAGATAGATGTTGTAATAAATGAAGCTGCAAGAGCTGGGGTAAGAGCTTCTATAGAAAATCCATATATTTATATGACTACAAATGCTATTGGGACTTTAAATTTACTTGAGCTAATGGTAAAGTATAACATTGAAAAATTCATTTTAGCTTCAACTTCCTCCTTATATGCCGGTTTAAAAATGCCTTTTACCGAGGATTTACCTGTAAATACTCCAATATCTCCCTATGCAGCTTCTAAAAAAGCAGCTGAAAGTCTAGCTTATACTTATCATTATCTTTATGACATAGATGTAACTATATTTAGATATTTTACAGTTTATGGTCCTGCTGGTCGCCCAGATATGAGTATATTTAGATTTATATATAAAATTTTAAAAAATGAAGAAATAGAAGTTTATGGAGATGGTTCTCAAAGTAGAGATTTTACTTATATTGATGATATAGCAAGAGGAACTATCCTTGGAATAAAAAGCCTAGGTTATGAAATAATAAATTTAGGTTCGGATAGTCCCCATACTTTAAAAGAAGTCATAAGTTTAATAGAAAAGTATACTGGGAAAAAAGCAAAAATAAAATATAAAGATTTTCATAAAGCAGATATGAAAGCTACCTGGGCAAATATAGAAAAAGCTAAAAAACTTTTAAATTGGGAACCAAAAACCTCTTTAGAAGAAGGCATAAAACACACCGTAGAGTGGTTTTATAAAAATTGGGATTGGGTGAAAGATATAAATGTTTAAAAATATTTTTAACTTAAGATTTCTATATTTATTTTTAATTTCTTTTTTACTTTTAACCTTACCAAATGGTCTTTTTTACGCTTTTGATAAAGATGAGCCAAAGTATTTACATGCAGCAAAATATATGTTAAAAGATAAAAACTACATTTTACCTTACTTTAATGGAGAAATTCGTTTTGATAAACCTATTTTAGTTTATTATCTTATATTATGTGGATACAAACTTTTTCATAATATTAATACCTTTAGTGGTAGATTTTTCCCTTCTTTATTTGGAGTATTAACTACTTTACTTTTATACTTGTGGCTTTCAAAATATAAGAGCAAAAATTTTGCATTTCTAGTTTCTTTAACCCTTTTAACTACCTTAGAATTTGTAATTATGTCTTCTTTAGCTATGCCAGATACCCCACTTCTTTTCTTTATCTTTTCATCTTTTGTATTTCTTTTTGAAGGTTATAAGGAAAATAAAAATATATATTATTATCTTACTTCCATTTTAATAGGACTCGGAACCCTAACAAAAGGCCCCGTAGCCTTAGCTTTACCCGCCTTAGGTTTTTTAATGTATCTTATTTTAGAAGGAAAATTAAAAGAAAATCTAAAAAAATTTCCAATTTTTTCTTTTACATTTATTTTTCTTTTAATTACTCTTCCTTGGTATATCTTAGCTTATAAAACAGCTGGAAAGGAATTTATAGATAAATTTTTTATTTTTCACAATGTAAAAAGATTTTTAGGAAAAATTCCTGGACATCCAAGTAGTTCTTATTATTATCTTATAAATTTCCTCTGGGCATACTTTCCTTATACTTTTTTTGCTTTTGTAAGTATTTTTTATATTTTGAAAATTTTAAAAGATAAACTTTTTTCATACTCTTTTGTAAATAGCTTTATAATTATATCTTTTTTTCAAAAAGCAAAAACTAAACTTATTCACTACATTCTACCAAGCTTTCCATTTTTAAGTATTTTATCTACCTATACTTACTTATCTTTACCAAACTTTTTAAAAGAAATCTTAGTAGATTTAAGTTATGTTCTTGTATTTCTTACCTTCATAGGAGTTAGTCTTTATACCTTTATGATTACCGGTTCCTTATTTTCTTTTATTCCCCTTTTAATATATCTTTTTTATTTTCTTTTATCTCTTTTCTACTTTAGAAATCTTTTAGGCTTAGCTCACTTTACCTTAATTTTATTTGTTTCTATAAAATACATATATTTACCTCTTTTAAATGATTATAGAATAAAAGAAAAAATAGCTTTTTATATTAAAGAAAAATTAAAAACAAAACCTGTTTACTTTTTTAATTACTTTTCTCCGGAAATAATATTCTATTCAGATAGAAAACAGATAAAAAATATAAACTTAGATAATTTAAATAAAACATTAAAAAGAGATATTTTTATAATTACAAACTTTACTGGCTATGACAAATTAAAACACTTTGTGAATTTAAATATAAGAAAAATAATATATGGAAAAGAGTATTTTAGTAGAGATTATTTATATCTTTTGGAGGTTGAGAAAAGTAAGAAAAATTAGAACTTTAAATTTTGCTTTTTTTTCTGTAGATATAAAGAGACACCAAAAACACAAGAAAAGAAAATATAAGTAAAAATATATGTAGAGAAAAACCTATTTCTAATCCTTTTTTTAAAGATATATTTAAAAGATATGCTCCTTGAATAATTCCAAGTTCAAAACTTCCAAATCCTCCTAAACTATGAATAGGTAAAATTGTAGTTATTTCTGCAAAGCTAACTATAAAAATTGTCTCAAGGTAGGAAAAGTTATATTTTAAGGCACGAAATATAAGAAAAAAAGTAAAAAATTTAAAACTCCAAATTAATAAGCTAATAGTAAATAAAAAAATTAAAGTTTTTCTATTTAAATTAAATAAAATATTTTCTATATCTTCAAATTTGTTTTTATATTTTTTCATAAAATATCTCGAAAAAAGTAAAAAAATAGAAAGGAAAATTAACACTAAACCTAAAATAAAAGAATGTTTATAAATAAAAGAAAGGCTTAGTTTTCGCTTATAGAAAAAATATAAAAATGATAAAGTAAAAATAAAGAATAAAGATAAAAAATCAAAAATTCTTAATAGAATTAAATATAAACTTCCTTTTAAATATCCAAAATTATATATTTTTTTTAATAAAATTGGAAGACTCAATTCTCCAAGTCGGGCTGGCAAAATGTTGTTCAAGAAAGTATTTATACCTATAATGCTAAATAAAGATAAAAAATCCTTATCTTTCTCTAAAATTTTTATTCTTAAGCTTCTTAGAACAAAAACAAATATATATAGGGAAAAAGCAAAAAATAAATACAAATAGTTAGCTGACTTTACTTTTATTAAAAATATAAAAAAAATATTTTCCTTATAGATAATATAAAAGAAAATAAAAAATATAAGAAAGCCTATAAAAATTTTTAGGATTTTCAAGAAAATCCTCTTTTAAAGTTGCTCTTTTTTTTCAATATTTAAAGTTTTTTCTATAACATAATTCTTTTTATCTTGAGCTTCAAAATATATTCTTACTAAAATTTCTCCAAGAATACCTGTACTTATCATTTGAAGACCAGCCAGAACAAACATAACGCTAATTATAAGAAGAGGTCGATTTCCAATATTTTGAGAAAGAAAAATCTTTATAAAGATAAGATATAAAAATAGTAGAAAACCTACTAAAAATAACACTAAGCCTAAAATTCCAAAAAAATGAAGAGGCTTTTGTAAAAATTTTTGTAAAAATAAAATAAAAAGTAAATCAACCAAAACTTTAAAAGTTCGGGAAAAACCATATTTGGATTTTCCATAAAGTCTTGGAGAATGCTTTACGGGAATTTCTTTTATCTTCTTTGGAGGAATAACTAAAGAAGCTAAAGCTGGGATAAACCTATGCATTTCTCCATAAAGCCGAAGTTTTTTTATAACTTCCGCTTTATAAGCTTTTAAAGTGCATCCATAATCATGAAGGTTTACTTTAGTTAACTTTCTAATAAGGAAGTTAGCTATTTTACTTAAGAAACTTCTAAAAAAGTCATCTTTTCTATTTTTTCTCCAACCACTAACAAGATAATATCCTTTTTCTACTTCTTTTAAAAGTTTAGGAATTTCTTCAGGTGGATTTTGCAAATCTCCATCTAAGGTAATAATAATATCCCCTTGAGCATAATCTATGCCTGCCATTAAAGCTGGAGTTTGACCATAATTTCTAAAAAACTTTATAACTTTTACTTTTTTATCCTTTGCAGCAATTTCCGATAATATTTTATAAGAATTATCTGTACTACCATCGTCCACAAAAATAACTTCATAGTCATAATTTTTTAAGTTTTCTAAAACCTTTTTTAATCTTTCATACAAAATTTTAATATTCTCTTCTTCATTAAAAATAGGAACAATAATAGAAAGTTTTTTATATTTTTTCACTTTTGAAACCTTCAGCCTAAATTTTTTCAAATTATATTTCTTTTTTTTAAAAAATGGAAGTTGTTATAATTTTCTTTGCTTATAAAGAATTTCCTAAATTAAAAAATACTTTCAAAAACCTTAAGGGAGGTTGTTAACATGGATATAGATAAAATTTACAAAGATGCGGAAAGCAAAATGAAAAAAAGTGTAAAACTTTTAGAGGAAGAGTTTAGAGGACTTAGGACTTCAAGAGCAACAACAGCTCTCGTTGAAGATATAGTAGTAGATTATTATGGCTCTAAGATGAAATTAAAACAACTAGCTCAAATTTCTATTCCAGAACCAAATCAAATTATGCTTCAGGTTTGGGATAATAGTGCGGTTCCAAATATCGAAAAAGCATTAAGAGAGGCTGAACTTGGAGCTCAACCTCAAACAGATGGAAATGTAATAAGAATTACCCTTCCTCCTTTAACCCAAGAAAGAAGAAAAGAACTTGTAAAAAAAGCTGGAAAACTAGCTGAGCAAGCAAGAATTGCTATAAGAAATATTAGGCACGAGGCTTTAAAAGAACTTGATAAACTTAAAAAAGAAGGTGTATCTGAAGATGAAATTAAAAGAGCAAAAGAGCATATAGATAAACTTACTCAAAAATATGTAAAGGAAGTTGATGAGCTTTTAAAGGCTAAAGAAGAGGAAATTTTATCTTTATAAAATTATAAAAAAATTGCTATGCTATAATAGGATATCATAATTGTAAAATTATTGTAAACTTACTTAGGAGGTAAATTATGGCTCACAAAATTAATTTAGAGCTTTGTATTGGATGTGGAGCTTGTGCATCTGTATGTCCTACAAATGCAATCGTTCCAACCGACGACGGAAAATATACTATTAATGAAAGTGAATGTATAGATTGTGGAGCTTGTGTGGAAGTTTGCCCAGCAAACGCAATCTCTCAAGAATAATTATAGGGGGGAAAATTCCCCCCCTATTTAACTTACTTTAAGATACCTTCTATATAAAGTTTATCTTTATCTTCCTGCTCTTTAAGAATTTTGATAAATTTGTTAATAATTTTTAGTTTATCTTTTTCCACATAAAACTTTATATAAATTTTATTTTTATCTATATTAACCTCTGTAAAGTTTATATTGTTTTTATTTAAAAAATCAATAAATTTATTGTAATTTTCCAAGGTAGTATCGTTTAAAACATACCTTATAGCTTGAGAGTAATAATTTATTTTACTTTTTTCTGTTAAAA